>JAOZLM010000005.1 GCA_029934815.1 Desulfocapsa sp.
AAAATTAATGCCTTGAAACAGGTTTTGCGATATCACTGGCAATGCCTATGCGCTGCATTTTACGATAAAGCGTTGAACGATCAATTTTTAACATGCGAGCTGCCTTCGATTTATTGCCCCGAGCCCTTTTTAAAATATCTATAATTTCTTCTTCTTCGCTTATATAGGGAGGAAGAGTCGTAGGAACTGCAGTCATAATTTGATGGCTGACAGGTGGAATTAGAGGGTTGCTAATCTCTTCGGGGAAATGCTCAACAGAAATAGTTGGCCCTTCACAGAGTACACAGGCTCTTTCGATAACATGACGCAATTCACGTACATTCCCGGGCCAGGAATACTGGGCAAGAATATCCATAGCCTGATCAGATATACGATGAATATTTCTTCCAAGTTGTTCACGGAAAAGAGAAAGAAAATGATGCACCAGTATAGGAATCCCACCTTTACGATCGCGAAGGGGAGGAAGCTTGATCTCAACGACCTTTAATCGATAGTAAAGGTCTTCTCTAAAACTCCCTTCTTTGACTTTTTTTGTGAAATTAACATTGGTAGCTGCAATAATACGAACATTTACTTGAACGGGTGCATTCTGGCCAATAGGTGTGAACGTTTTTTCCTGAAGGAAGCGTAAAAGTCGAAGTTGCATCCGAGGGGAGATATCACCTATTTCATCAAGAAACAATGTCCCATTATTGGCACCAAGTAAGCGACCTTCGCGATCTTTGTCAGCACCTGTGAAAGCACCTTTTTTATGCCCAAAAAGTTCACTTTCCAATAGCTCTTCAGGCATTGCTGCACAATCAATTTTTATAAGTGGCATATCTTTGCGGCCACTTTCAGCATGTAAGGCATCTGCTGCCAGTTCTTTACCAGTTCCGGATTCTCCGGTCACAAGTACTGCAGTATCAACTTTTCCGACATTCTCTATTAAATTGTATACATCCTGCATAACCTTGGAAGAACCGACATAGCCATGAAATTGATTTCTGGAATTTCTACCGGTCTCTGGAGTTGGCAGGGTAATATCTCTTGCAACGATTACTACGCCATTAAATTCATCATCTCCATCTTCTAATGGTGCTGCATTCAGGCTGATAATTCGGATATTTCCATCACTTTTTTTACATTCAACCTGATGCTCAGAAACTTGCTGCCCATTACTGAGAACCTGCCTGGCATCATGCAGGCAGGCTTTCCCCATTTCACTTGGGTAAGACTCCAGGTTAACATTGTCCGTGGTAGAAATATCTGAAACATTAAGCCAGCTTTTTGCTGTATCGTTTAGCTGAACGATATTCATTTTGTTATCGAGCGTGATGATTGCATCACTAACTGAACTGAATATCGCCTCAAGATACCTTTTGAACTTTTCATTTTCATTGAGGAGCTGTTTCTTTTCATTCTCAAGCCCCCAGTGATTGAGTGCCTGTCGGACAAATTTTAAAAGCGTTTCTTTGTTTACCGGTTTGGAAACATAATCAAAGGCACCGTAACGAACAGCTTCAGCAGCGGTATCAAGATTTGGAAATCCGGTAACCATAACCACGGGGCATTTAATACCGGATTCTCTTATTTTACAGAGCAGATCTGTGCCACGTTCACCTTCCAGAACAATGTCGCTTATAATGAGATCAAATGATTGCTTCTCAATTTCTTCAAGGGCTTCGGCAAGAGTTGAAGCAGTTACAATAGGTCCGTATCCTTCCCGTGCTAGAAACATTTCAAAAGTGAGACGAATAGAGGCTTCGTCATCGACAATTAAAATCCGACTGTCTTTTATGGATTTTATAGCTTCGGCCATATCAGTCACTGGAGGTGGGAAGTTCGATGATCATTTTTGTGTATTGATGCATAATGGAATCTACTTTGATACTCCCACCATGATCACGAATAATGCCATAACTGATGCTAAGTCCAAGACCTGTTCCCTTTCCTGACGGTTTTGTCGTGAAAAACGGGTCGAAAAGACGTTTAAGAATTCCCTGTGGTATGCCGGTTCCTGTATCTGTAATTGCTATCTGGATAACTGGTTTTTCCGAGTCTTTTATAAAAGGGTAACAGGATATTTCAATTTTTTTATTATCGTCTGTTCCTGAGTACCGTTCATTTAAAGCAAAGCGAGCATTACTAAGAAGATTTAAAATAACTTGTTGTAATTGAGTGAAATTTCCAAAAATCTGACATGATTCGCCAGAGAATTTTGTATTGAGTTTAATACCGTCTTTTTTGAACTGATGTTCTACAAGAGCAAGGGATTTGGTTATAACTTCTGCAATTTCTATGGGCTCATTACCTCTTTCGCTTTCCCTTGCAAATGACAATAAATTTTTAATGATGAGAGCAATACGTTCACCTTCGTTGACAATTCGGTCAAGAAGTTCAGCCTGTAATGAATCTTTTTCGGAATCATCGAGTAGCAGTTGTGCGAAATTGATAATACCGGTAATGGGATTGTTTACTTCGTGGGCAACACCGGCAGCAAGTTCGCCAATTGCAGCCATTTGAGCAGTACGCAGGGAATCTGCTTTTCGCATTTCATCACTGGTAAGCTCTCGGGCAACGAGAAGGATCTTTTTGATTGTTCCGTCTGTCTCTAGTACCGGCGATATTGTAAGGAGATATTCTCCGGCAAGACCGGGCAATGTGGTTTCTTCTACTCTTGAAGTTTTTGTGCGCAGAAATTCTTCAAGTGGACATTCGAGGTGAGGGAGATTGCCACCGTGAATAATAGTACAAATACCTTTGCCTATTATTTCATTTTGACTTTTTTTTGCTGCAGTTAAGGCTGCATTATTCGCATCTATAATGATTCCATCAGGAGTAACCACTAGAACCGGATCCTGAATTGCCTGGAACAATTCATTGCCGCTTCCCGCAGGATAGGATTTCAGTTGACTGTCAGAATTTTGAATAAGATTGTTTGCTGATGTCATAATAATAGGCTAGAGGCAAAAAAGGCCGCTACAAGAGCGGCCTTTTTTTATTTATACCAATTAGAATCAGTGCTCTTTCTGCTCAAAGACTTTACCGAACATACGTTCGCCAAGAAGGAAACCAAAAGCAACCAGACTGATGCTACCGATAATTACACCAAACTCAAAAAAGGAAGGTACGTAATCAAGGTATGTTGGAGCATTGTCCCAGCCAAGATTTGAAGGAACTAACAAGCCTGCTGCAACCAGGTCATAACGTGCTACAAATTGACCAATAAGAATTAGAATTCCTGCAAATGCCATCATTCCGACATTCTTCAGTCTTGAAAGAACAAGAAGGAGCAGCGGGATAAGAAGACCGATGGTTACTTCCAGTACCCAGAAGTTCACAGAGAGGGGACCGCTTACAAGTGCACTGGCAGCGACACGGCCAAGTTCTGCACCACCAACGTAATACATAATGAGGCGCCAGAATGTTGCAACAGAATAAAGAATCAGAACCATAAGCATTGCTTTACCGGCACTGGTCATAGCTGTTTTTACAGGCTCACCCATTTCCTTACCGCGAATTTTATATGCAAGCCAGTTAAAAAAGACTGTTGCGCAAGCACCGGAAAGGAAAGCTGCAGTTAAGAAGTAAATTGGAAGCTGACCACCATACCAGTAAGGACGAGCTGGAAGGGTAGCAAAAACTCCACCAAGACAACTGTTTGCAAGTACCTCTGCTACAGCGCCTGCAGTACCGAGAATGACTGCAACTTTTCCAAGACCAGTTACAATGCCGAAAAATTCAACAATCATGCAACCAACTGCCATACCGTAAAGAGTACCCATCCACCAGATGTTGGATGTTGGGTTAGGGGAAAGGATATTGTAGATAATCATTCTGTGTGGGCTTGCAATCTCAACACCAATTGTTGCAAACGCACCCATGATGCAAATAATAGACATCCAGACCATGCGATTACTGACTATTGCCATTTTTGTTCCACCAAAAAGATGAGAAATGGCCGCGTAGATACAAAGTCCGGTGGAAGTAATTGCCCAGAATGCATAGGTTGAAATTAGCATTCCCCAGGGTACTTCGCGGGTGTTGTTGTAGATTGCCTCATGACCGAATATAAAAGATGCGACACCGCAACTCAGTCCAAGGCCAGTGGCAATAAGGAAAAAAATCGTAGCCCGGTTAATCCCCGGGGTAGCCAGACTGTTGTCCTCCGTCTGGGCAAATATAGTTGCTATTAAATTTTGAGCCATTTTGATCTCCTGCACATGTATTGGTTCAGGCTAACGCCTGTATTTTTCAATAAATAATTTTTTGGTACACGGTTAATTAATGACCACCATGCTCTTCTACTGCATGTCCAGTATCGCCGCTAAGGCGTTTATATCCATTAGCACCAATGTGACAGGTGTTACAGAGTGTGTTTGCGGCAAAAGCTGTGTCACCATCATGGCATTTTCCGCAGAACTGGCCATCGTACATAGCTTTCATCGTAAAATTACCGGAGTTTGCAGCAGTACCAACCTTCATGGCAAATGCTTCGTTGTGGCAGGAGTCGCATTCAAGGCCATAATCTTCCGTATGAGCATTATGGTAAAAAACAACGGCTTCAACAGGTTCTGTCCATATGATAGGATCTTCAGGCAATGCATGACAGGCTGTACAGTTAGTATCTGATGCAAAAGCTGTTTCACCATCATGACAGGCTCCACAAAATTTACCTTCTGCAAGGGAAGCCATGGTCAGTTTTCCAGATCTTTGAGCAACGCCTCTCTGCATTGCAAAAACTTCGCCATGACATTCAGCACAGGCAAGGCCAATGGTATCAGTATGTGATCTATGTTCAAAAACTACTTTGGTGGGTTTGTCCCAGACAATTGGACTTTTAGGTCCAAAAGCTTTTACGTCATATTCTTCAGTCGCAGCAGCCTGACTGGCAAAAAGAAAACTGCCGGTAAGTAATGTGGCGCCAAGTGCGATTATTGATCTTTTGTTCATTGGTATAATCTCCTCAAATCATCCGAAATAGGTGAGTTGCAAATTGGTTATTATTTTCTATGCGTTTGTATAGAAAACATTTGGCAAGGCACCAGCTTCCGGTCGCAATACCCAGATTTTATTGTCAGGTTCGTGAAGTACTTCATAGACTTTGCTGCTTGTGTCATTTAAATCGCCAAATACACGAACATCAGCAGGGCAGGCAGCAGAGCATGCGGTTTCTTTTCCACCGCTTTCTTTCAGCTTTGTATCGATGCAGAAGTTACACTTGTCAATGGCGTACTTGTCATGATTAAAATATCTGGCATTATATGGACACGCTGCCATACATGTTTTACAGCCGATACATTTGCTGTAATTCATTACAACAATACCGGTTTCAGGATCTTTGAAAGTAGCTTTGGTGGGACAGACACGAACACAGGGAGGACGATTGCAATGGTTACAAAGGATAGGTCTGAATTCCTGTTTCTCTACTCCCTCAACTGTGGTTATACGTTCCTGAATCATTGTTCTCCAGGCACCATGTCCAACCGGAACATGATTTGTCTCACGACAAGCGATCATACATTTTTCACAGTCAACACAATGGTTCTGGCGCATAACCATGGCAAGGTGTTTAGGGTAGGGGTATTGTCCTTTAACAGGTACAACACCGGATGTGTTAATAACACCGCCTGTTGCTGAAGAAACTGAAGACAAAGATAACACTGTGCCTCCAAGGAATACGCCGGTTACAGCCAATCCCATTTGCAGGAATTTACGACGTTCTTCGGAAGGCAATGTCTCCACACCTTCATTCTGTTCCTTTTCTAAGTCTTTTATGTTCATTCTTCTCCTCCTGGTATTTGAACAGTGGTTGTGTTCAAATGAGCTGGCGATCATTTACTGCAAAAACCGCCATTTATAAATGAGGCCTCATTCAGTTGAAATTATGGCCAAAAGGTAAATTGATCTCTATCTTGCTGGAAAACAACGATAATGATTCACACCAAAAGTGTGGCGCAACAATTATGCAACACTTTGAATTTTACTAAAATACCCTTATTTCAGGAGGTGTCAAGGTATTTCTATGTTCAATTGAAATAGAGAAAATGCGTGTTGCTACAGTGTGTAGCAAAGGCGTTTTCTTGTCAGGATGATAGGATCTTGACTCTTAATTAACAATTAGAGTATGTTCTCTTCAAAATACTAAATACTTTATCAACTCTGCTCCTAGAGGAGTACCCATGTCTTTTATAATTAAAAAATATTCACTATCTTATATTGCTTTTCTCTCTCTTGCTGTTGCTACTTCTGCCTTGGCTGGTGAACTTTCAGTTTCCACTGAAGTACAAACTAATATCAAGACACTTTCTGATACAAAAAACTGTCCTCAGTGTGATCTTAGTGGTGCAATACTTAACAGACTTGATCTCTCCGGTGCAAACCTGGAAGGTGCCGACCTTTCACGAGCTAAGCTGTTTTTAAGTAATCTGTCTGGCGCAAACCTAAAAAATACTAATTTAAAAGAGGCAGAATTTGGTGGGGCAGATCTTGCTGATGCTGACTTAACAGGAGCTGACCTTACAGGTGCATCACTTGTCGGCGCATACATAGTAGGAGCTAAACTCGATGGTGAAATGGTTTCAACAAAACCCTACGTTTCTGACGATATAAGTGAAGTGGAAGAAAATGTGTATGTTGAAGATACCGTGAAACCGAAAACTAACCCGGCCACCGAAGATATAACAATTGGCTCCAGAAGAGATTTTGAAGAAACACCTCCAGCAGTAATTGTTGAAAAGCAAAAACCTGCAGTTGTAACAAAAGAAATCGTCCCTTCGGTAGTCATAGAAGAAAACAATATCGTTAACGCAAAAACTGAGTCTACTGTCCCTGAAGTCAGCGTTGCTGCTCCCACTGCTAAATCAGCACCAGCCATGCAAAGTGTAATGATTCAGGAAGAACCTCTTCTTCGAGATGTTGAAATGGAGAAGCCTGAAACAGTGGTTGTTCCTGTTCCAGTTGTAGAAAAAACTGTAAAAACAGAAGTTGTAGATGAAATTGTTATCCAGGATGAAATTGTTAACAATCCAGTAATTGATGAAATGGTTGTAGATGTCGAAAAACAGATACAAGCTGTTGAACCTGTTACGCCAGATGAATCTGTTGAACAGGCTACAACAGAAGAGCAAACCGTTGAACCGCAAATAACCGTGGAAGTTGTTGAAGGTATCAAAACTACAGATGAACCTGACGTCTCAAAGGAAACAGCTGAGCAGGAAATTGTTGAAGAGGAACCTGCGGCTGCCGCAGCATCTCAGATCATTGCCGACCCAGCTGCTATTGTGGAAGCCGTGACTGCCCCATTGCCAGACAAGGTCCTGATGAATATTGAACGATTATTGGATAATAAAAACTGCTACGGGTGCGATCTTTCGGGGGCAAACCTCAGTGGTGAGAATCTTGATTCAGCCGATCTTGAAGGGGCTAACTTATTAAATGCAATTCTGATTGGTGCTGATCTTGAAGATGCTAACTTGAAAGGCGCAAATCTCGCTAATGCTGACTTGTCAGGAGCTGACCTGTCTGGTGCTGATCTTTACAAAGCTGACTTGTCTGGTGCGAATTTAAGTAACACAAAACTTGAAAAAGCACTGTTGGATGATGCGAACATGAATGGTGTGACAGGATACCAGCCAAATTTACTCATGATGGAACAGTAAAAAAATCTCCATCTTCTTCGTTGCTGTAAAATTTAAAAAATTACGACGTACCTTAGTACGCCGAAAATATTTAAATTTTACGCGCCTTGAATATGAAGATTTTCTACGACGCCATCAAATAAAGCCTTTTTCCAAAAGACACTATTTCGGAAATAAATCAGGTTGTGATTCTATTCCCACTTTAAGATAATCTCTATTGCTTTGGCAACTTTTGCCTCGTCACCGGTATTATCAGCAGTCAACACATCTTCAAGGGCATCCAGCTTCCCCTGCAGGGTGCCAGCTGTCATCTCAAGGTTTTGTATTGTGTAAGCAGCTGTTGATTCTGTAACATCCATAGCCTGCCGTAGATCTTCAGCATTCCGCATGATTGAGCGCATGGTGGAGATTTTCTCAAGACGCAGAAAAAGCTCGGTGAAATTAATGGGTTTTTCAAGATAGTCAGAAGCCCCTTTTTTCATTGCCTCAACAGCAGTATCAATAGATGAATGCGCAGTTATTAAAATTACTTCAATGTCTCGTTCCAGGTTTTTTGCAAATTCAAGAACTTCGATGCCCCCGACATCACCAGGCATCATCAGATCTGTTAGCACGACATCAACATGATTCTTTTCAAGAATATCGTTACCTACATACCCGTCTTCTGCAAGGAGCACTTCATAGTTTTCCTTTACCAGGCGTTGTTCAAGAAGCCTTCTGATTACAGGATCATCATCAACAACTAGTATTTTAAGGTCATTCATTGCATTGCCTCAATTATTTTTTCTGGTAAAAAATTGACCGAAGGTGTCTTTTCGGAACAAAACGGGGACAGACTCCTGTCAGTGATTCTGTGGAGCCAATAATAAGATAGCCATCATCGGCCAGACAATCAGCCAGTTTGTTAAATAGTATTTTTCGATCCTGCAAGGTAAAGTAGATAGCGACATTACGACATAAAATTATATCATGTTTGCCAAGACCCGTGAAGGGAAGCATCAGGTTAAGTTTTCTGAAATTAACCATGCCTCTTAGCTCATCTTTGACCTTCCAGGAATCACCAAAAAGAGTGAAGTGTTTTTGAAGAGTTGGCTTGGGAAGGCCTCGTTCAATTTCAAATTTATTGTATTTCCCGTAACTGGCTTGTTTCACGACACTATCAGATATGTCAGTTCCTAAAAGTCTAAAATTATAGGAATCCAGCTGACTGCCAAGCAGATCTCTGATTGTCATGGCGACCGAATAAAGCTCCTGCCCTGTAGATGATGCAGCACTCCATATTTTAATATTTGTTTTTAAGCGGGGAGAGGACGGGGCCCTCAGATCTATCATCTCGGGGAGAAGTTTGTTTTTTAATAAATCAAATGGGCCGGTATCACGAAAAAAGAGTGTTTCGTTAGTTGAAATGGCGTCAATAATCTGGCGTTCGATACGTTTGCTGCCGTCTCTTTTCGCTGTTAGATGCAATTCTTCATAGGAGCTGCATCCATGTTCTTCAGCGATATTTCCTAGCCTTGTTTCAAACAGATACGATTTTGATGGGTCGAGATATATTCCTGAAATATCATGAATATATTTGCCAACACTTTTCAGTTCTGCAGGTGTTATTTTCAGCATTATTATGAAATTGCCATCTTAGCGGACGGTCTTGACGATTTCGTCGGCTATTTTATTCAATGGTGCTATAACATCAGCAAGACCTGATTCGATTGGAGCTTTCGGCATGCCAAAAACTACGCAACTCGATTCATCCTGAGCGATAATTGTAGCTCCTTTTTGATTAAGTATCTGCAGACCTTTTGTACCATCACTTCCCATACCTGTCATTATGACAGCAGTTGTTCGCCCAACATAATAGTCGCCTACTGAACGAAACAGATAATCAGCAGAAGGGCGGCAGGCATTTTCAGGCGGATCCTGAGTGATTTTAATTTGTCGGTTTGTACCATCAGCACTGGCCACAAGTTTCATTTGTTTGCCACCTGGTGCAATATACACAGTATTATTTTGGAGAGGCTCTCTGTCTTCTGCCTCCTTAACTGTCAGGGCACATTTTGCATTAAGGCTTGTGGCAAGAGACTTTGTGAAAACGGGTGGCATATGCTGTACAATAACTACTGGCACACCAAGATCTCCAGGAAGTTTTGGTAGCATCTGGGTGAGGGCATTAGGCCCACCTGTTGAAATACCGATGGCTACAATCTCAGATTTACTTTTTCTTATGGCAGGTTTTGTACTTTTGCTTCCCGTCAACGGTGCAGCAGCTTTTTTAGTTAATGATCGCAAGGGTTTTCGTTGAACCGCTGCTGTGCTTTTTTGAAATCGTCCCTTCTTACTTAATAGGGAAGATGCATTTCTCGATAACTTGAATTCTCTGATAATTGGGAGTAATGCCTGTTTAAGCTGATTTTTACTTTCTGCCTGGTTTTTAGACTGAGGTTTTAAAATAAAATCAAAGGCTCCCAGTTCCAAGGCCTTCATGGTCATATGACCGCCATCGGTGGTCAGCGTGGAAACCATTACTGCCCCAACGTTTGAATGACTCTTCTGCAGTTCACCCAGAACTTCGATGCCATTCATTACTGGCATCTCAATGTCCAAAGTCAGCAAGTCAGGTTTCAGGGTCGCAATTTTAGACATTGCAATTTTGCCATTATGGGCAACGCCAACCACCTCAACACCAGGAATTTCAGAGAGGACATCCGATACAGCTTTTCGGTAAACAATTGTATCATCTACTACCAATACTCGTAGTTTTTTGCCTATTATCATTTATTTTTTTTCGTCCATTTTTAATACTTTTTCAACATCCAGAATTCCAATAAGTTTATTCTTCATTTTGTAAACACCAGTGAAGAATTCCCCCTGAATACCTCCCATATTGGAAGGCGGTGGCTCAAACTTATCTTTATCAGCCTGCACCACATCACTTATCTGTTTTACCATAAGGCCGATATGTTCACCCCTGGAGTTGACAATTATATTTCTTGGATCCTGACTCATGTCAGTTTCGCCAAGTCCTAATTTCTTTCCCAGATCGATACTCGTGATAATCTGTCCACGCAGATTTAAAATACCTAAAACATAACTTGGAGCCTGTGGTACCGATGTCATATCAATAAGTTTATTTATCTCCTGGATTGTAAGAATATCCATTCCACAGAGGGCATCTCCAACCAGAAAAGTTGATAATTCTATAAGATTCTGATTGAGTTGCGTACTGGTATTATCCATTTTGACTCTCTCCTGCTGTAAACGTTACTGCTGTAGGATACCGGGCGTAACGTAAAATGGCGATTAATGGTTTTGCTTCACATAGTGATGAACGGAAGCCATTAATTTTTCTTTGTCAAGTTTGATGTGATACTCATCGACACCTACAGCTTTGCCTTTTGCCACGTCTTCTTCTCCGGCAAGAGTAGTGAGAGCAATAACTGGTATATCTTTAAATCTTGCATCTTTACGGATCGTTTCAGTAAGTTGAAAACCATTCATGTTTGGCATTTCAATATCAGTTACTACCATGGTAATCTCATCACCATGTTCCTGAAGAAGATCCCAGGCAATAGCGCCATCTTCACCTGCAATCACCTCATAACCTGATTCCGTCATGTAATTGCAAACCTGAGTCCTGAAAAAGTTAGAATCTTCAGCGATGAGAATAGTTGGTACGGAACCGCCTTCTTCCGCAACTTCGAATACTTCCTGGTCCTCAAACCATTCAGGAAGTAGTGTGCTGACGATTTCATGTATATCAACCAGCATTGTTGTTTGTCCTTCAATAATGGTTGAACCCATAATACCTGTTTGATTAAGCGTTACGTCATCAATGGTAACGTTGATCTGGAGTGCATCAATCGGACCGATGGCAAGGAGTCCAATAATCTGGCTGGCAATGTTAAAGACAATTACCAGCAGGTCATCATTATCAGCTAGGGGTTGCACCATTGCAACATCGTCCACTGTGATTAATGAGATACTGCCACCTCTGTATTGCATGACACGTTTACCACCCAGTTCCTCAATGTCAGATCGTTTGATTTTTTCAATACGTTCAACCTGATTGAGTGGAACAGCAAATTGCTCTGCTTCGGAACTACGGAAGGTGAGTAGTGCCTGTTTGTCCTTTTTGGCTTTGATCTTTTCCTCTGCGGCGTGTGCAACTTCTGCTGCTCTGTCTGAACCGTCCATAGATGTAAGATCAGCCATAATAGAGATGTTCGTTACATCGAGAATGAGTGCAATGCGTCCATCACCCATTATCGTTGCTCCGGCATATCCTTTACAGGTTTGCAAGTGCTTTCCAAGTGGCTTGATAACGATTTCTTCAGAATCCTGAAGTTTGTCAACAATCAGGCCATATTTAATAGAACCATTTGTAACCACAACAACATTCAACGCACTGGCAGCAGCAATGCGACGATCTTCAGGTTCACGTGAACCACTTTCGGTAGCTACGTTTTCGCTGGAGGATTCTGTATCAAGACCTCTGCGATCTGAGATACGTTCTCTTCTGTCATCCTGCCGTTCCAAACTGTCCGTATCTATATAGGTTCGTTCTATTCCAAGAACGTCTGAAAGTCTTATAAGGGGGAGCAGGTTTCCACGGAGGCGAACAACCTCTGCATTACCGACTCTTTCCACTCGGTCTTTCACTTGAGAGGCTGGTATCCTAAGGAGTTCTTCAAGATTAACCTGAGGAATTGCATACCGTTCCCCGCCGGTCATAATGATCTGACATGGAATGATGGCCAGGGTTAATGGAAGTTTGATTGATATGGTGGTTCCCATCCCAATTTCTGAGATGATATCAACCTGTCCGCCTAACTGGTCAAGGTTAGTTTTAACAACATCCATCCCAACGCCACGTCCGGATACGTCGGTAACCTCTTTTGCCATGGAAAAGCCCGGAAGGAAAATCAGGTTGACTTTGTCCTGGGTTGACATGCCCTGAACCTGCTCCTGAGTGAGCAAGTCTTTTTCTATGGCTTTTGAGGCAAGGAGATCACCATCAAGACCTTTACCGTCATCGGTTATTTCTATAACAACTTGCCCCGCAGCATGATACGCTTTTAGCGTTACGGTACCTTTTGCCGGTTTGCCGGCAGCTATTCGATCAGCAGGGGTTTCAACTCCGTGATCCACAGAATTTCGAATGAGATGGGTCAGGGGATCATTGATAGACTCGATGATTGTTTTATCAAGCTCTACATCTTTGCCAACAATGATAAGATCCATTTCCTTTTTAAGCTTGCTGGAAAGATCTCTTACAACCCTTGGGAATTTGCCAAAAACATTTCCTATTGGCTGCATCCGGGTGAGCATGATTGCTTCCTGAAGCTCAGATGTGATCAAATCGATTCGTTGACCGACACTTTCAGCATTGCGAACATCATCGGAAGCAATTGTTTGCAGGAGTTGATTCCTGCTTAAAACCAGTTCACCGGCAAGCGTCATTAACGAGTCAAGAAGACTTACATGAACACGAATACTGGAATCTAGTTTTACTTTTGCGGCCGGTTTTTTTTCAGCTGCCTGCGCAGTTGGTTTAGGTTTGGGAGCAGGCTTTGGTTTCGGTGGCGGTGACGCTACTGGTTCTGGTGTAGCCGCCACAACTTCCGGCTCAGGCTCAGGTTCAGGCTCAATTTCTGCAACTGGCTCAGGAGCAGCTTCGGTTTCAAGGTTAGGAGGCGCTTCCACTTCAGGAGTTGTTTCTTCTGAAGTTTCAATAGGTGGGCTGATATCTTCAGTTGCAGTTGCCTCTACAGGAGGTGCCGCGTCACCTTTATAAATGGCATCCAAAGGTACCACGTGCTCTTCAATGTTATAATCGTTTGAGTTATTAACATCTTCGATCATAGTATTCAGCTTATCTGAGCTTTGCAGCAGCACATTGATGATTTCAGGAGTGGGAACCAGCTTACAGCTCCGTATCAACCCCAAAACATTCTCCATGGCATGGGCAAGATCCTGAATAACGGTAAGTCCCATAAAACCGGCACCACCCTTAATGGAATGCGCTGCACGGAATACTTTATTGACAAGGTCTTCATCAATGTTTTCGCCACCTTCTTCAATTTCAAGGAGGTCATTTTCAATGTCGGCCAGATGTTCAAGTGATTCTTCTATAAAACCCTGGAGTATTTCATCATCTTCAATTTGCATATACCTGCTCCTTCAAGCAAATAGAGGGACGTTATTGAGAGAAGTGCCATGGCAATTCCTCAACCTTCTCGCGAAATCAGGAGATTTCTAAAATGAACTAACTAATTCTATACATAGGGATCTTTGAATGTACAGGGAATTTTTAAAAAAAGATTTGCAGCTGAAGGGAAAAATAGTCGGGAGGGAAGGTGTCAGGACGATTTGTCAGGAGGTTAACAAGAGCCATGCATATAAACATGGCTCTTGTTAAAAATTAAATGTGTTTATTTGATTCCAACAATTTTAATCTCATAATTCAAAGGATGACCAGCAAGAGGATGGTTGTAGTCAACGGTTATAATATCATTGGCGACTTCAACAATTGTTACAGGTACCTGATGCGTCACACCGTCATGTTCCATGTTCATGGATAAAACCAGTCCAACTTTAGGCTCGATTTTATCAGTAAATTGAGATTTTTGAATCTGTTGAAGAAGATCTGCCCGGCGAATTCCGTATTCACCTTCTTCTGCTGTTAATGTAACTTTACGCATTTCCCCAACCTGCATACCAATAAGGTTTCTTTTATATGGGCGTGCAGTTTTTTCGTCGCCAAGGTCAATCTCTTTAGGGTCTGATTCTTTAATGGTTTCAAAAACAGTCTCATTATCGAGAGTGCCTACATAGCTGACCAGAACGGTATCGTTTTCTTCTACTTGTTTCATCGGGTATTATAACTCCTGAATGGAAGGAATATTGATGGCGTCGTAAAAATTCTTCATCTTCTTCGTCACTGAAATTTTGCTGTCGTTACGACGTACTTAAGTACGCCATACTCCATCAAACTTACGTTCCTCGAATATGAAGTTTTTTACTTAGCCATCAGAAAAATTAATTTTTACGAGCTTATCAAAATTGAGTGTTAACTGAATGTTCAGTTGACTAGAACCCTATTAATCTATACTATCACTGTTCCTTTGGCAATAATTTGCGATAAGAAAGCAGCTTCTTGACAATTTTTCCAGAGAGTCATACATTGCAGGACTTTTTATATACTCATTTCGTTTCGATATAAATACTTTTCAGGTTGCATGGAAAAATGATATTACAATGCGAAAAATTTAAGGAAACAATGGACTCAGAAGAGGCAGAGTGCCGTCATCCTGATGATTACTGCCCGACAAGAACATCATGTATGATTCAGTATATGGAAAAAGAACGAAAACGTGAAGAAGCCCGCAAAGAGAAAACAAATGACGATTGAACTTGATTTTGCCAAAAGTGAGGATGGCCTGTTACCTGCAATTGTACAGGATGCTGCAAGTGGTGAGGTTTTAATGCTTGCCTATATAAATAAAGAGTCCTGGGAAAAAAGCATAACAACCGGAAAGGCCCATTTCTGGAGTCGTTCAAGACAGCAACTCTGGTTGAAAGGTGAGTCGTCTGGACATGTACAGCTTATAAAAGAAATACTGGTTGATTGTGATCAGGACACAGTGGTTTTCAAGGTTGAGCAGATTGGTGGTGCCGCCTGTCATAAAGGATATGGCTCCTGTTTTTATCGTCTGGTTGAGGAAGGCGGTCTTCGTATCATAAGCGAACGTGTCTTTGATCCGGCAGTGGTATATAAAAAGTAAATAATGATGGAGTCATAAAAACTCTTCATATGCTACGTTACTGAAATATTTTTATCAATAATATATTCGATTAGTATTTAGGAGAATAGAATGAATCAGCTAAAACTTGGCCTTCCCAAAGGAAGTCTTGAAAAGGCAACCATTGAGCTTTTTGAAAAAGCCGGATGGCTCATAAAACCAAAATCCAGAAATTATTTTCCGGAAATTGATGATCCGGAACTTGCCTGTTCAATCTGCAGGCCTCAGGAGATGTCACGGTACGTCGAATCCGGAATGCTTGATGCCGGAATTACAGGTAAGGACTGGACCATCGAAAATCAGTCTGATGCCATTATCGTTTCCGAACTGGTTTACTCTAAAGTAAGCAGAAGGCCAACCCGATGGATTATCGCAGTCAGCGGTGATTCTGAAATCACATGTATTGAGGATCTGGAAGGAAAAAAGATATCCACAGAGCTGGTGAATGTGACCAGACGTTTTTTTGAAGAAAAAAACATTAATGTGGAGATCGAATTCTCATGGGGAGCCACAGAGGCGAAAGTTGTCTCAGGACTTGCTGATGCGATCGTTGAAGTGACAGAAACAGAAAATACCATTCGTGCTCATGGCTTGCGTATTATCTATGAACTGATGGAATCCAACACCCAGTTTATAGCCAATAAAGATGCTTGGGAAATTCCCTGGAAAAGGGAAAAGATCGAAAATATTGCCATGATGCTGCAAGGCTCTTTAAATGCTGATCGGATTGTTGGCTTAAAGATGAATGTTGCAGAGGCCAAACTTGAAGCAATCATTACTTTGCTGCCTAGCTTGAATGCGCCCACAGTAGCAAACCTTTATAATACAGACTGGTTTTCCGTTGAGACTGTAGTTTCAGAAGATGTAGTACGTGATCTGATTCCGTCTCTTAAAAAGGCAGGTGCAGAAGGAATAATCGAGTACAAACTCAGTAAGGTTATATGAAATTTGTAGATATTAAATTTATGCTTAGTGTTCACAGCCTGAAGCAGCTGCCTGAACCCGGAGTTCCTGAGATAGCATTTGCCGGCAGATCCAACGTCGGTAAATCATCACTGATAAATACTCTTGTCGGTCGAAAAGGCATGGTAAAGGTTAGTGGAAAGCCAGGTAAAACACAGGGACTCAACTTCTTTGATGTGGCCGGAACTGTTCACTTTGTGGATCTTCCTGGATACGGCTACGCCAAGGTAGCTAAGGGCATGCAGGAAGGATGGCAAAAACTCATTACCAGCTATCTTGAATCCCGCAGCACCTTAAGCTGTGTTGTTGTTATTATGGATATTCGTCATGGAGCAAAGGTGCAGGATGAGCAGCTGATTGCATGGCTCAAGCAAAACAATATTCCCTTTTTGCCCGTCTATACAAAAGCAGATAAGCTGTCTGGAAATGCCAAAAATAAGAATGCAGCGGCTCTTGATGCGGGGCACGGGATTCGTGCAAATGAACGTATCATCTTCTCTTCAAAAAACGGAATGGGGAAGGCAGATCTGGAGAGATCTCTTGCATCTTTTGCTAAAATAGATTAGCTTTTTGCTCGTAGGTAAATATACCTAGATGAACCGTTTTGCATTTGACTAATAACGTTTTTTTTCGTTGAACAATATATTACGATTACTCACTTATGGAGGCGTAATCATGTCACTTCGCTCTGAATGGCCGTGTTGGGAAATCATGAAATGTGATGAATCTCAGAAGTGCCCGGCAAAGGAACAATCTTCTAAGCCCTGCTACGAAATGATAAAGGAACACGACAGTTATTCCTTTAATATTTGCAGAGATTGTTTAGTTTATGTCGCCAAACAGGAAGACTCCAAATTTAGCAAGGAAGAGCTGTTGAGTATTATGGCTCAGAAGGGTGTTTCAGTTCTTGATGGTAAAAAATGTCCGAACTTTGCGTGTTCCAGCACGAAGTAAAATAGTTTAGCAGATAGATACCAAAGGGAGGCAGGTGATTAGTATCACCTGCCTCCCTTTTTTTTGTTTTCAGATAACTTCTTGTAAGGATATAACATACCTTTAGTTCTGCAAGGGATTTACTGATCAGATTTTAGCACTGCAAGAAAAGCACTTTGTGGAATATCCACATTACCAACAGTTTTCATACGTTTTTTACCAGCTTTCTGTTTTTCAAGAAGCTTTCGCTTTCGACTGATATCACCGCCATAACATTTCGCAGTAACATCTTTACGAAGAGCTGAGATATTTGTACGGGCTACAATGGTGCCGCCAATTGCACCCTGAATTGCAATTTTAAACATTTGTCTTGGAATTTCTTCTTTCAGTCGTTCACATGCATTCATACCACGTGCTCGTGAATTCTTACGATGTACGAGTTGTGAGAGGGCGTCGACTATTTCACCGTTAACAAGAATATCCAGTTTAACCAGGTCACTTTTTCGGTAATCGTAAAGTTCGTAATCAAAAGATCCGTACCCTTGTGTGATGGATTTCAATCTGTCATAAAAATCATATATAACTTCTGCAAGGGGGAGCTCGCAGGTGAATTCAATGCGGCCCGGAGTAGGGTAGTGATAATTCGTGTTTTCACCTCTGCGTTCCATACAGAGAGTCATTAGTGCGCCCATATATCTGTCCGGGATAAGAATATTTGCCTTAATATACGGTTCTTCAACCCTGTCAATATGCATTGGATCGGGAAAGTGAGCAGGGTTATCGACCTCAAGCATGGTGTCATCTTTTAAATAAAAGTTATATTTTACCGATGGAACAGTGAGGATGAGTGAAATATCAAATTCCCTTTCAAGACGTTCCTGTATAACCTCCAGGTGGAGGAGACCAAGAAAGCCGCATCTAAACCCAAAACCAAGGGCTGCTGATGTGTCTTTTTGAAATGTGAGTGCAGCATCATTGAGTTGTAATTTTTCAAGAGCTGTGGCCAGATTTTCATATTCATCAGTATCTATTGGGTAAACCGATGAAAAGACAACCTGTTGAACCTCTTTGAACCCTTCAAGTGCAGTTTCACATGGGTTGCTGGCAAGTGTTATGGTGTCACCCGGGCTGGTGTCGCCTACTGTTTTGACACCGGCTAATATATAACCGACTTCTCCGGCACTGAGTTTTTTTGCTTTTTCTCTTTGAACTTTAAAACGTCCTACCTCTTCAACACGATACTCCGAATTGTTAGACATAAAGCGTATTGTGTCACCAGTTTTGACAGTTCCATTTATAATACGAATGGAGATGATGGTTCCACGGAAGGGGTCGTAATTCGCGTCAAAGATAAGAGCCTGCAGAGGAGCATCAGGATCACCTTCCGGGGCAGGAATATAATTGACTATCGCTTCAAGTGCTTTCTCTACGCCTTCGCCTGTTTTTGCAGAGCAGTATTGGATGATTTCTCCATCAAGACCGAGATCGTCCTCTATCTGTTCACTTACTTTCTCAGGTTCTGCGGATGGAAGATCAATTTTATTAATAACAGGAATGATATCGAGATCATTTTCCATGGCCAGATAAAGGTTGGCCAGAGTTTGTGCTTCAACGCCCTGGGCAGCATCAATTAAAAGAAGTGCTCCCTCGCAGGAGCTTAAGGCTCTTGAAACCTCGTAACTAAAATCTACATGGCCTGGGGTGTCGACCAGATTGAGGATATATTCCTGGCCGTTTTGGGCAGTATAGGGCAAACATATTGTCTGGCTTTTAATTGTAATACCACGTTCACGTTCTATATCCATTGTGTCCAGCAATTGATCCTGGAACTCACGATCTGTTACCTGTTGGCAGTGCTGTATCATGCGGTCAGCAAGGGTTGATTTGCCGTGATCGATATGGGCGATAATGGAAAAGTTACGGATATTTTTCATAAGTTGTCTATCTGTTGGTCTGGTAAAAAGTTATAGAGTTTCTGCAAATTGAACCCTCCTTTTTACCATAATCGTTGTAACAATAAAACAATATTAATGGTGATACAGTGAGGTATGCAGGCTGAAAAATGGTATCTATATTGATTTTATTACACCGTTCTATTCATAAACAAGTAATTATTGTGCGGAACATGCTGAAAATATAACAATATTTACATAATTGCATTTGTTCGGATTCTAGATATTGATTGCCTATTTTTCTAGAAAGAGTAATAATATAAAATTACATTCGATATATAATTTGTAGCTTTGAATTGGTCACTTTCGATGCTGATTCAATTACAGGATATGAGATACGAGGATATGGCCTCCAAAAAAACAGATAATAAAAAACCTAAGATGACAGAAAAGCAGATTAATCCTCTGGTTGCATTATCAGATGATGCAAATCTGCCAACTGCAAGTAATCCTGCGTTACACCGTTATCTTCAGGAAATCAGTCAATATGAGCTCCTCAGTCGTGAAGAGACTGATAAACTTGCTATTAATTTCCGGGAGCATGGTGATCAGGAAGCAGCATACCGGCTTGTTTCTGCAAATCTGCGTCTGGTCGTAAAAGTTGCCATGGATTTTCAAAAGTACTGGATGCAGAATTTTATGGATCTCATCCAGGAAGGGAATGTAGGGCTTGTTCAGGCCACCAAAAAATTTGATCCTTACCGGGGTGTGAAATTTTCCTATTATGCTGCGTATTGGATACGTGCCTATATTCTCAAGTTTATAATGGATAACTGGCGTCTGGTAAAAATAGGTACAACTCAGGCACAAAGAAAACTTTTTTTCTCTCTTAATAAAGAAAAAAAGTTGCTTGAAGCGCAGGGCTTTAAGCCTGAAGTTAAACTACTTGCCGAAAGACTGAGCGTTAAAGAAAGTGAAGTCATTGAGATGAGTCAGCGTATGGACTCCTGGGATGTCTCCCTTGAAAGCCCTGTACGTTCAGATTCTGATGATGAACAGAAAAGTTTTATCCCTTCCGGTGGCCCGGAGATTGAAGATATCGTTGCAGGGGATCAGATGAAAACTAAACTTACTGATCTTTTGAATGTTCTAAAAGTAAAATTGAATGAAAAAGAAATAATGATCCTTGAAGAACGTCTTCTCACAGACGAACCACTTACTCTGCAAACAATTGCTGACAGGTTTGGTATTTCAAGGGAGCGGGTACGGCAGATTGAAGTCAATTTGTTGAAAAAAATGAAAAAATATCTCGAAGTCGAGATGCCTGATATTGTAGATTTTTTTGATGGCAAACGCATGGTACAAAGAACATGAAAATCCCTTTACTCGACCTTAAAGCCCAGCTTGGCCCACTTCGCGATGAAATAGTTACAGCAGTTACTGCAGTTGTTGATTCGACTACTTATATTCAGGGGCCTGAGGTTATTGCACTTGAAGAGGAAGTCGCTGCCTATTGTGGGGCAAAGGCTGCAGTAGGTGTTTCCAGCGGCACAGATGCCCTGCTTGTCTCGCTAATGGCACTTGGTATTGGCTCCGGTGATAAAGTATTGACGACACCATACTCCTTCTTTGCAACAATGGGTGTTGTTTTGCGTCTTGGGGCTGAACCGGTTTTTTGCGATATTGATCCTGTATCCTACAATATTGATCCTGATAAAATGGCCGCCATACTGGCTGATGATACGAAAAAAGAAATCAAAGCGATTATTCCTGTCCATCTATATGGACAATGTGCCGACATGGGAGCAATTATGAAAATTGCAGATCGCTATTCTGTTCCGGTAATTGAAGATGCGGCTCAGGCTATAGGTGCAGAGTATCCAGAAGATAATAAAGAATGGAAAAAGTCCGGCACTTTAGGACTTTGTGGCTGTTTCTCCTTTTTTCCGAGTAAAAATCTTGGCGGAATTGGTGATGGTGGCATGGTTGTCAGTAATGATATTGCCTTTGCTGAAAAAGTTCGTATGTTGCGGAATCATGGTGCGAAACCCAAATATTATCATGCTGAAATTGGAGGTAACTTCCGACTCGATCCTATTCAGGCCACGGTGTTACGAATTAAGCTGAAACATCTTGAATCCTGGCATGCAGGGAGACGTGAAAATGCTGATTATTACACTGAGCTGTTTTCTACAAACCAATTATTGAAGAATGGTAAAGTGAAAACTCCAGTGGCTATTTATAAAAAACAGGCATTGGAACAAAAAGATGTGTGTAACTATCATATATACAACCAATATGTGATCGAAGTTGAACAACGTGATGCATTAATAGAACATTTGAGGAAACAGGATATTGGTTGTGAAATCTATTACCCACTTTGTCTGCATGAACAGGAATGTTTAAAAGACAATATGGGAAATGTTTCAATGCCTAATGCTGAAAAGGCTGCAAAGAATACCATCGCTTTACCAATATATCCAGAGCTTACCCGTGAAATGCAAGCGTATGTGGTCAAACAGATCGAAACTTTTTTCGCTTAAAACTGATGAAGACTCAATTTTGTTTTGTTGTTTCATTTGTTTTAATTACCTTTTTTACAACAGAAACAAATGCACAAAACAAAAATGATACAAACATCGCTACAACTAAACATTCTGTTATACTAAAAAATGCCAGCCAGCAACCATCCTGGATGCAAACCTGGAAACTTGCACGTAAAGCAAGGAGTGATTCAAATGTGCTCCTTGCAATCTCACTATATCAGCAACTTTTACAGCAAAAACCAAATATTGAAGAGGCGTTGCGTGAATATTCTCTCCTATTGATCGAAACCAGCCAATGGGAAACGGCATCTTCAGTCCTGCAGACTCTTCTTGAGATAAATCCTGATTTTCAGGAGTATCTTTTAAATACCGGTACGATTGCTCTCCACCTCAAACAATATAATCGTGCGGCATCAAATTTTGGACAGGTATACACTGCTAACCCCAATGGCCCAAGTGCTATATTTGCATTGCGAGGACAAATTGAGGCCCTGCAAAAACAGACGCATAAAGAGGTGGCATATCCATTAATGGAACAGCTCTATCTTCTGGTTTCCCATGAAGAGAAAAACATTCGAGATCTTGCTGAATATAGTACAGAGCTTGGGCAATCTGAAAAATCTGTAAATTACTACACAACCCTGATCAACGAATTTGAAGCCAGAGATCAGGATTTTTTTAACAGCGAAAAGCTCTTTGAAGCAGCAGCGAATCACGAGATGGCCTTAAAGAGCCGGCAAGGGTATCTAGCGTTTCATCCTTATTACATTCCTTTTCATAAAAAACTTGCAAGCTATTACCTGCAAAATAACCAAAGAGAAATAGCACTGGATCATCTGCTTATTCTTATAGCACACGGAGATAACAGAGCATCGAGCTATTTAGAAATTGGCCAGATCTATCTCTATGAACTTGGCAGACCTGATAAAGCTCTCTATTATTATGACGAGTACAGGAAAAGAATTCCGAGAACCCAAAAGGTTGAAAAGGAAATTCAGCGTATTCAGGCAATCCTTGCGAATGATCTGTTAGTGATTGTTGAAAATGAGGGCGCATGGAATCTCTGGAGAGATCTTGCCAAAGTCATTCCTGATCGTTTAGCTGTGTATTATACGATGGCTGAGCAGTTACAAAAGCTTGGCAAGCACAAAGAATTAAGGGAAGTCCTTGAGATCATACATTTTCATAATCCGGGAGATCAGGACATATTGTTACAGCTTGCGCAACTGACTTTTGATGCAAACGACTATAGTGCTTCACTCCGCGCATTAGATTCTCTTGATAGCTGGCATAAAAACAACTCCCTTAATTATTTACTTCGGGCAAAAATCAATGAAATCCAAGGGCACCTGAAGGGTGCATTGCAACACTACAGGTCTTTTATTGAGACCGGTAATAATAATTCTGATATTATTCTCCATGCCATGCAACTATCCGGTACTTTAGGATATATAAAGCAGTTAAATCATTTCCATAGACTTTCTCAAAGTTATGAAAAAAATGATGCTGTAAAAAAATCCGCAAACCTTCTCTATGGAGAAATTCTACTTGAGAATTCACTCTACAAAACTGCACGCACTTTTTATTCTGAATTTGAAAAGACATTGAAAACTGACGATCCTTATCTGCGTATTATTCGAGTCCGCTTTGCACAAATTCTGCATGAAGAAGGAAAATATTTTGAAGCTGAGCAGGCGTTACGGTTCCTGCTTTTGGAAGAACCCGGAAGGCAGGATTATTTAGCTAAGTTAGTTCAGAACAGTTTACGTGCAAGAGACTGGAATAATGCCTGGAAATGGCACACAATTAGAAGAAAGCAAAATCATCAATCAGATATAGCTGATAGTCCTGTCAGCCTGGAAATATTTATTGAAAGAATAAACATATTAACAGAGTCTGGAAAACTAACATCCGCCATTGAACAGGCAGAAGACTACTTAGAGAAAAAACCTGCCAGCACACAAATACATACAGTTCTGGCAGAACTTTATGTCAAAAACAAAAGCTATCTTGCTGCTCAGGAGCTCCTTACCCCGGAGTATGGAAAACCCCCTGAAAACAAATTGTTGCTAACTCTTTTAGAGAAAGAAAGTGGAACAATACAAAGGGATATTCGAGATAAAGATCATTCCATTCCTACCTTATTTCGTGCACAGCAATATCAGAAATATGAAGCACACCAGCAAGCTCTTGATTCTGTCAATGAGTACTTAGCCGTATTTGAATCCTCAATACAAGGCAGACTGCTTAAATCAAAAATTTTACAGTCGCTAGGGGATGATTTTGCAGCCTTAGAAATAATTGAAAAGCTTTCACAGCAATATCCATCAGAAGAATATTTTCGAACACAGTCTATTAAAATCAGTTTTAACAGCTCTAAATTTGAAAATGTGATCAGGGCTCTTGATCCTGACATCAAACAGGGTTTAAAAAATTCCCCACTACTTACTAAGCATAACGTACTGCTGCTCGCACGAGCCTATTGGGCACAAAAAAAGCAAAAAAAGGCTCTGGCTATCTATGAGGAATTTTTACAAGCACCTGTTGACCTGCTTTTTGCAAAGAAGATCAAAGAAAATCAGATAAGCATCCAACTTCCGGAAGCAAAGCGAAGTTTCTTTAATCAAATCACGTTTACTAATCCTGCGGCACCTAATCGTTTACGTGTTGTAATGAGTCCTGAGTACACCAGTGACAATATAAGGAATCCAGAAACATTTATTGCCACATCACTCTACGCTGAATATCGGTGGCAGAAATTTATTCAGGAAGAATTGTCTGTTCGGCAGGAAATGAATAGCGGCAATTATTACCAGGCAATGAAGGATTATCAGAAAATGCTCAAGCATAATCCCTCAATGGAAAGCCTTTTTGATCTTGCAGGCATATACAGCCGACTTGGCTTTTTAGGTAAAGAAGCGGCACTCTATCGAATTATTCAGGGAAAAAGTCCCGGATATCCCTATCTCGATGAAGCAATGCAGCGAAACAGATTGAAGAGAAAACCAAAGCTCAGCACCGTATACGAAATTGATAAGAAAGAGGGGAGGGACGGCTATTATGATAATCATCAGCAGGCTGCTGGCATTGATACCTGGTATATGCCAAACCTTAATCAGATCTTATCTTTGGATTATCGTCGAATTTATAACGAATCTATCGATAAAAAACAGGATTTATGGAGAAACCGTTTCAGAGCAGAAATGAATTGGAATCCTTCTTATGATCTTGATTTTTTCGCACTTGTTGGTCTCGATAGCGGTGACGCTGGTGGTCAGTCAAATCTATTATACGATTTCAGTGTTAAGGGAAGACTTGGTGATATGGCAGAAGGTTTTTTAAGTGTCTCCCAGGACGTTGTTGATGACACACTTGAAGCTCTTCAAACTGGAATCAGTACTGTGAAATATGAAGGTGGACTTCAGTTTGATATTTTACCTCGTTTATTTGCAGGTGGTAAGTATGGCTATACTGATTATTCAGATGCTAACTATCAAAACAGATATAAAGTATGGTCCGCCTATATCCTGCATCATGAACCCATGCTACTGCAACTCCGTTATGACTATGAGTTGTCCCATAACGGTAGTGGCAATAACACTAAGGCATTTGATCTGACAGGAGTCTATGGCCCGGAAGACCATCCCTATTGGAGTCAAAAAGAATACTGGCAGCATCAATTCAGTGTTTCTTTTGAACATCAGCTAACTGATGATGTCCTCGGTCGGGGTGCTCCAAGTTATTACAGTCTGGGGTATACATTCGGTTATGAAGAAGGAGGATATGGCAATCATCAGGTTAAAGCCAAGATTTTCCTTGAAATTAGCAGGCATTTTCTATTAAATAGCAGCTTCGAATATACGGAAGGCGCTGAATTTGAAAAATTTGATTCTAATATTTCATTAATCTACCGCTGGTAAGATTGATGGATTCGTAAAAACTCTTCATCTTCTTCGTTACGCGCCCGAAGGAAGTA
>JAOZLM010000360.1 GCA_029934815.1 Desulfocapsa sp.
ACTACCTGGGTATTGACTTTGACACAGTCTGGATTGTTGTCAAAAACAATCTATCTGAGCTGGAAAAAGCCGCCAATACACTAACCAAGTGACCAGCACCCCGAAAAAGGGACGGTAAAAACAAATCTCAAATCTTTTGAGGTAGAAGAAGAGCTTAGTTACAGATACCGTCCCCGGAACTCGACCGGAACTCAAGAAAATAAGGAATGAGGTGTTGCTGCAGAGTAATTCTTTCCTGTTATAAGAAAGGCATTATGGCTTACAGAGCGTTTACCGTCCCAAAGAAGATGATTTTATATATTGATGAATAATCGCCCCTATCAAAGTCTGATAAGGAATCCCCTGCTCAAATGCCAGTGCTTTAACCTTCTGGATGTCCCGCTCCTGTAAGCGCAGGTTGACGGGTTTCTTTTTAGTAGTTTCCTTTACGGCCTTTTTCCAAAACTTATTCCGTTCGTCCAGCCTACCGTTTTTTTCAAACTCACCAGAATCAAAAGCATCGACAATCTTCTTTTCATCATTGTCTAAGTGATATGTTAAATTACTCATCATAAATCCCTTTTAATTTGCGGTTATGAAACATCGTTTTAAGGAATATCTTCTCTCCATCCTGAACATATGGCACCATGACAGGATAGTCATCCAGCTTTATTATTAATATTCGTTGATGAGAATAGGATGCGTATCAGCGCTACATGCGTAGTCAAATAGGTGAATATTTTATTGCACTGAACAGTAAACATGAGAAAGACTGCCACCCTTTTGATGGAAGTTGGAGCCGAGTACAACAAAAGGTGCCTACGTGGAAGAAGGTACTTTCATGAATTGCAAAAAGGTAACCGTAACAGGGCAACTCTTGCCGTGGCTCGAAAAATTGTAGCGACAATTAAAAATGGATTGCAGGATATAGCGATAAATAAACGGTACTCGGAACTTCAACTGCCGGTGTTAGTTTGCTGTTTGCGAACCTGTTATTGGCAACCTTCTGTCACCAATAACTGCAACACTGTACAATGGCATAAACACAAGTTTTTGTTCGGCTAGAGTCTTACTGGGGCCGCTGTAAAGAACTAATCCTTGTGGACAATTCTGGTATTTCTCGAGCATGAGATGAAGACTTTTCAAACTCCCACCTCGACCAGATTTCACCTCGACAGGATAAATATTTCCTTCACGAACAACAAGGAAATCCACTTCAGCACTACTCCCACGAGCATCCCGTGACCAATAAAATAACTCTGAGCTATGCCATGCTAATAATTCTTGAGCAACAAACTGCTCAGCAAGCTTTCCACGGTACATGGCCAATAGATTTTCCTCTTGCAACTCCAACTCCACAGGCACTTGACAAAGTCGCGGCATGAGACCGATATCAAGCATAGAGGCCTTGAACTTCTTTTGATTAGCCGTTGCCCCAAGAGGTAAACCACTTGGATCGCAGGAAGGAATTTTCTGCAAAACTCTCGCCTTGACGAGAAGGTCAAAGGCTTTACGATTCATTTGCCCGGAATGGCCATCACTTAGACGCGTATACTTCAACTGTTTTCCTACGCTTTTTGCGACATTCAAAAATACAGCATCAAGGCATATTCGGTTCATATGCGGTGTATATTTTGAGAAATCATCACGATAGGATTCTAAAATTTCTGACTGCACTTTGAATGTTGCAAGCATAGAGAGTGAATCGCGGTAGGTTTTTACACATTCAGGCATCCCCCCAACAAAGAAAAAGCTGCGTAGATCCGTGCCGACTTAACTTCCCAAGGGAAAATAATTGGCCCAAACGATATGTTAATTGCAGCTATTTCCAGAGCCCACACCACAACCCTCGTAACCCACAACATTGGTGCATTCAGTCGAATCGTTGGGTTAGAACTTGAAGACTGGGAAGAGAAGAAAACGTGGTCTGTCCCCAATTGACTACGGAATGACAAGAGTTACAGTTGAGGTTCAGTGGTAGTCAGATATTGTTTGGTCCGATCTCGAATGCCGAATGAACTCAAGTCCCTCCAACTATGCAGATCGGTAAAGACATTGACAAATTGCATACAAACACCTACTGTCAAATTATGATTAAACGTGACGCAGAAAAAACAATACACAAACTTCTCCAGGGTTTCCCTATTGTAACCATTACCGGACCAAGACAATCGGGTAAGACCACCTTAGCAAAAGCCATCTTCCCTGACAAGCCATATGCCTCCCTGGAAGATCCTGATATACGGTTGTTTGCACAAAACGACCCACGATCATTTCTGGAGCGTTTTCCTGAAGGTGCAGTAATTGACGAAGTGCAACGTTGTCCAGAGATTCTTTCATATCTGCAGACTATTGTTGATGCTGACGGGAGAATGGGATTGTATATTTTGACAGGATCGCAGCAATTTGGACTTGTCGCTGGGATAACACAGTCTCTTGCCGGACGGACTGCCTTCCTGGAACTTCTCCCATTTTCAATTACCGAGTTACTAAGGGCCGGTCTCTTACCGCATGACGCAGATACCATCCTCCAGACAGGCTGCTACCCCCCGTTATATGATCGCCCCCTTGTACCTCAAACATGGTTTAATGCTTACACTACGGCCTATATTGAAAGAGATGTTCGCCAAATCACCAAAATCCAGGACCTTGAGTCTTTCCACCGCTTTGTTCGCTTATGTGCCGGCAGGACAGGTCAATTACTCAATTTCTCATCACTCGCTTCCGAATGTGGCATCACCCACAACACCGCAAAATCATGGGTTTCTAT
>JAOZLM010000077.1:0-1581 GCA_029934815.1 Desulfocapsa sp.
GTCAAAAATCCTTCCTTATAAAAACCTTTGGCTGCCAGATGAATGACCGTGATTCCGAAATTATGGCTCAACTTCTTGGCGAAGCTGGCTATGTGGAAACTGGTGAAACCGAACAAGCTGACCTTGTTATTCTGAACACATGTAGCATCAGGGCCAAAGCAGAACAGAAAGTGATGAGCCTTCTTGGAGTTCTGCGTAAACACAAGAAGCGTAACCCGGACATGAAAATTTGTGTAGCCGGATGCGTTGCTCAGCAGGAAGGAAAGGAAATAATTCGCCGAATGGGCCACGTAGATCTGGTTGTTGGGACGCAGAATATTTACGATATTGTCCCGCTTCTTGAAAAACTTAAGCGCAACTCAGTTGCCACAACACTTGTCGACAACTATTCGATCCCTGCTTTTATCCCCGATTTGAAACAAAAGGATTCCGAAGCAAGACAACCTGTCGTTTTTAGAAAGTTTTTAACTATCATGCAGGGTTGCAATAACTACTGCTCTTACTGTGTTGTTCCCCACACGAGGGGCAGGGAAATATCCCGAACAGTCAGCCATATACTGGAAGAAGCTAAGTCTATTGTTGATGCTGGCGTCAAGGAGATCACACTTCTGGGTCAAAATGTGAATTCGTATGGACAGACCAATAGCGTCACAGAAGATGGCAGTGATTATACTTTTGCAAATCTGCTACGCGAAGTTGCTGCAATCGACGGATTAAAAAGACTTCGATTCACAACTTC
Source organism: Desulfocapsa sp. (assembly GCA_029934815.1). Taxonomy (GTDB): domain Bacteria; phylum Desulfobacterota; class Desulfobulbia; order Desulfobulbales; family Desulfocapsaceae; genus Desulfocapsa. Next base: position 740 of record JAOZLM010000077.1, read on the forward strand.
CAACCCTAAAGACCTCTCTGATGATCTTATGAGTTGTTTCGCAGAAATTGATATTCTGTGTCCTCAATTTCACCTCCCCGTTCAATCGGGATCCAACAATGTTCTGTCTGCAATGCATCGAAGATATACGAGAGAGCTTTATCTTGAAAAAGTTAATGCTTTGCGTGGTTATTGCCCTGAGATTGCCTTGACTACGGATGTTATTGTCGGTTTTCCCGGTGAAACTGAAGAGGACTTCGAAGATACAATGTCACTGCTTGAAGAAGTACAGTATCATGGATCCTATTCCTTTAAATATTCAGATCGCCCCGGAACCCGCTCAAAAGATTTTGCTGATAAAATTGACGAAGATATAAAATCAAAGCGGCTTGCACGTTTCCAGTCAAAGCAGGATGAGATAGGCATGAGACATAACAGAGAATATGTTGGAAAAATATATCCGGTTATGATTGAGAAAAATGAACATGACAGGATGGTGGGACGTAGCGGTTCAAATCATCTTGTCCACTTTAAGGATTTAAGCAGTTGTGTTGTTGCCGGAGATATTATTCAGGCACGCATTACACATGCCGGCCAGCATTCGCTTCAGGGTGAAGCGTTTACAGATATTAAAAAACAAACCTGATTACACCAAATTTCAGCCTTGTTAGAGTTGTCACTTCTTCGAAGCACCTGTAACTGTTCAGGAGTGGCCAGGTTCGTTCAAGCTGGTCGCCGTAGTGTACGATTTTGTACACGAGGCGACCAGATCGGACGAAAATGGGTGCTTCTGAATAGTTACAAAGAATCTTACATACCCGGCAGACTGAGATTAACCTTCTTTTCTTTTGGCTTTTTTCCGG
>JAOZLM010000077.1:1681-9051 GCA_029934815.1 Desulfocapsa sp.
TCTTACATACCCGGCAGACTGAGATTAACCTTCTTTTCTTTTGGCTTTTTTCCGGTGGTATCAATCACTCTTCGTACCACTCGCGTGGATACGCGCTTTCCTTTTGCAGCAGGCCCTTTAATCAGATAATCTGCAAACTCAATCTCGACGACATTAGATCTTGCCCGGGACGAAGGAACAAGACTCGCGCGGCAACTCTTTTCTTCTCCGAACAACATTAACAATATTTTTGAACGCTTGTGCCCATCAAAAAGGGTATATTCTTTATCCAGGATAAATTTAGGCGTCTTAAAACGCTTAACATAACAGAGATTTTCCCGCCCCTCCCTGTAGACCATATTAAAAATCAGACTTTTTTGTACTTTGCCAAGCCAGAGCACATCATGGCCAACAAAAAGTTTATCAGTAACCTGAACTATTTTATACACACCAGTATCGTAAATAATCAACAGGCGGTCATATTCTGAACAGGTAACAGGAAATTCAGATTTACTCTCAGCCACCTTGATAGCATGTCCGAGAAAACCCTCTTTTCTGTCATACTGGACAGTAAGGTTTGACAGGGCAACTTTACGCACGCTCACTTCACTAAATTCCTTAAGCTCAGTCTGGCGTGGATAGTATTTACCGTATTTAGTAAGAATTGCATCAATGTAGGCGATCGTGTAACCCACCATATCCTTTAATTCTTTACGAATACTTCTTATATCTTTTTTGATGGCTTTGATTTCTTTCAGCTGCTTATTGATATCAAATCTTGAGATTCTTTTTATCCGAATTTCAAGAAGACGTTCAATATCCTCTCTTGTAACAGCACGATCAAATTCATCAGTAAATGCAGCAAGAGCTGTATCCACACTCTTTACAACTGCCTCATAACTGGTTTCTTCTTCTATCTGTTTATACAGCCGTTCTTCAATAAAAATCTGCTCAAGAAGACGAGCGTGCAGCTTATCGAGCAATCGCCCAAGATCTATTTCAAGTTCAGCCTGCAGGTCTTTTAAGAGTTTTTCAGTATTAAAGTGTAAAACCTCTTCAACAGTTAAGACAGCTGGCGCATCACCTTGGATAACCGTTAGATTCGGACTAATGGAGACTTCGCAATCACTGAAGGCATAGAGCGCTTTTATGGTGTCTTTTGCATAGATTCCACGGGCAAGTTTCACCTCGATTTCTACTTCTTCTGCTGTATAGTCATTAATGGAAACAATTTTGATTTTGCCTGCTTTAGCAGCTTTTTCTACGGAATCAATCAACGACTGCGTAGTCGTAGTATAGGGAATATCTTTAATAAGAATGGTTTTTTCATTGGCCTCTTCAAGACGAGCCCTGCATTTAATTTTTCCGTTACCATGATCATACAAGGAAACATCGAGCAGCCCACCCTGGAGAAAATCGGGATACAACACAAACTCTTCTTCTCTTAGAATCTTTTTCTGTGCTTCCAGTAATTCACAGAAATTATGGGGCATAATTTTGGTGGCCATACCTACAGCAATGCCTTCAACACCGGTTAACAGGAGTTGAGGGATTTTACAGGGTAGAGTTACCGGTTCCTGCATACGTCCATCGTAAGAATCAACAAAAGTGGTCAGGTCTTTATTAAACATCACCTCTTTAGCCAGAGGTGAAAGACGACACTCGATATAACGTGGTGCGGAAGCCTGATCGCCTGTAAAGATGTTTCCGTAATTCCCCTGACGCTCAATCAGATATCCTTTGTTGGCAAGATTTACAAGAGCTGCAAAAATAGACTGATCGCCATGGGGATGGAGTTTCATGGTGGCGCCAACCACATTGGCAACCTTATGGAAACGGCCATCATCCATATTGTGCAGCGTTTGCAGAATACGGCGCTGCACGGGTTTTAGCCCATCATTAATGTGGGGGATCGCCCGTTCTTTGATTACGTAGGAAGTGTATTCGAGAAAATTGTAATCAAAAAGCTGCTTTAGTTTTCCGTACTGTGATTCCACGTTAGAGAAGGTGCTCCATAATATATTGTTTTCGTTCAGGAGTGTTTTTTCCCATATAAAAAGAAAGAACATCTGACGTTTCACTGACAGATCCCATATCAACCTGTTTCAGGATGATATCGGGGCCAATAAATTGCTTAAACTCTTTTGGAGATATCTCCCCTAAGCCCTTGAATCGGGTTATTTCTACAGCTTTTTTCTTCTTTTTTCCTTTCCCCTGTAACGCCCTTATTGCAGCATCGCGCTCTTTTCCCGTATAACAATATTTGGTATCAGTTCTGGTGCGCACTCTAAATATCGGTGTTTCCAGGATATAAACATGTCCCAGTTTAACAAGTGGCTCGAAATAGTGGAGGAAAAATGTGAGCAGCAAATTTCTGATATGCAAACCATCAACATCAGCATCAGTTGCCAGAATTACTTTATCAAATCGAAGATCAGCAATAGAGTCTTCAATATTTAAAGACCGCATAAGTGCATACATCTCATCGTTTTTATAGAGTAGAGCAAGTTTCTGTCCAAGCACGTTCATCGGCTTGCCTTTCAAAGAGAAAACAGCTTGTGTCATAGGGTCACGGGATGAAACGATGGATCCTGCGGCTGATTGTCCCTCTGTGATAAAGACCATATTCTCTTTACCGGGTTCAGATGGCTTTTTGCGTGTTGGGTGATATTTACAATCTTTTAACTGCGCAATTTTAAGAGCAACCTTTCTTGCTTTTGCCTTTGCTTCCTTTCGTACAGATTGAAGCTCTTTACGCACTTTTTGATTGCGCTGAACTTTTTCAAGGATTCGTTCGGCAAGGTCATTGTCTTTATAGAGTGCAGCAGATACTGTGTCTTTAACCTTGTTCACAATCCACGCGCGAATATCGGTATTGCCCAGTTTGTTTTTTGTTTGTGATTCAAAAACCGGATCAACAATCTTTATAGCAAGAGTCCCGACAACGCCATCACGAACATCATTTCCAGTAAACTTCTTTCCGGAAAATTCATTTACGCCTTTGAGCAAGCCCTCACGAAAAGCTGAGAGGTGCGTGCCGCCTTCGCTCGTGTATGTTCCATTTACAAAACTATAGTAGGTATCGCTGTAGCCTTCAGTATGAGAAAATGCGAATTCAAGGGTTGGTTCATTATAATAAACAGGATCGTATATATTCTGTTCACCGAGTTCTTTATCCAGAAGATCAAGAAGACCTTTTTCAGAATAAAAGAGTTGCTGGTCCAGATAGATTTTAAGCCCTGCGTTCAGATACGCATAGCGCCACAATCTTTTTTCAACGTATTCGGTATTAAATGCAAAGTTTTGAAACAGCTCTTTGTCAGGAATAAATTCAATTAATGTTCCGTCTTTTTCAGTGGTTTCACCTTCGCCCTGGCTCAATAACGTACCGTTATTAAAATCAGCTGTAGCAAATTTGCCATCACGAAATGCTGTTACTCTGAAAAAATCAGACATTGCATTAACAGCTTTTGTACCGACACCGTTCAGGCCAACAGAAAACTGAAAGACATCTGTTGAATATTTCGCACCTGTATTGATTCTGGAGACACAGTCAACCAGTTTTCCAAGTGGAATACCCCGACCAAAATCGCGTACTATCACCTTCCCTTCTTCGGTAATGGAAACGTTAACACGTTTTCCGGCACCCATAATATATTCATCGACAGCATTATCTATAACCTCTTTTAAGAGAATATAAATACCATCATCGGGATGCGAACCGGAACCCAGACGCCCAATATACATACCCGGACGTTTACGGATATGTTCAAGAGAACTGAGTGTCTTTACCTTACTTTCGTCGTAAACTTGTGGTTTTTGCGGCATTTCCTGGTAAACTGCTATGGTTGCTGTGAAGGACTGTTTTCTGAGATCTTGCAATAGTATTGCATTTTATTATATTTGGCAAGAAGTGGAATTGAGTAAGTAAAAAACAGTGCTATTGCGTGACTACAGACGCAGTCATTCCTGACTGGATTCGGAATCTCTACAGAACATGCTGACACTATAAAATCCCATATAAAGTCAGGAAAAATGAAACATGGCGACTATCACAAAGCTGATTTTCAACTGTGATTAAAATAACTTAAACGTAACATTATCGGGAATTTCATTGGATATAGAATCAACATTACTTGCAATCGCCGGATCTGATCCCAGTGGAGGCGCAGGTATACAGGCAGACCTGAAAACAATGACCAGTATTGGTGTTTATGGTGCTGCCGCTATTACCTGTCTAACGGTACAAAATGCAAGCGGTGTGCAAAATATTTTACCACTGGATCCGGATTTTATTCAGCAGCAGATTCAGGCAGTACTGGATGATCATGTAGTCAGTCATATAAAGATTGGTATGCTAGGCAATCCCGGTATTGTAAAAATGATTAGTGAACTCCTGAGCACTTTCAAAGGGGTAATTGTTTGTGATCCTGTGCTTGCAGCAAGTACAGGTGAATCATTTCTCGCTCACGATTGTTTAGAGTGCATCAAAACCAACTTACTTGCAAATATCACCTACCTTACCCCAAACAGGCACGAACTTGAATCCCTGACTGGCAAAACTGTTCGTACAGATAAAGAAGGGATCGAATGTGCCAGATCTCTTCTGGCTATCTATCCGGCCATGAAAGGTATTGTTGTAAAAGGCGGTCATTTTGGTGAAGAAAAAACGACTATCAGTGATTATTTGCTTCTTCAAACCGGTAAACAGATTGAATCGACAAGACAGCGTATCACAAATAATAATCTCCACGGAACCGGTTGCACTTTTGCCACTGCTTTTAGTGCCTATTTACTTCTTGGAAATTCTGCAGAAAATGCGTTTACAAAAGCGGGTGACTTTATGGAAAGTTTAATCCTTGCTGGCAAAGACAAGCAGATCAGCAAAAGTGACTCAAATGGGCCACTGCTTCATCATCTTAATATGATCCGGCAATAAATCGTTCTGCTGCCAACGATTTCTCCCCACTCTCTTTCATCTTCTTCGCCAATTCGAATATGTAGTTTTTCACTCGAACAAAGGGTACTCTTTTTAGTCCCCCTTGAGGGGGATAAATACTTAGCCATCCCAAATTTAGGTTTTTACGAGTTTATCAATATTTTGATATGCAGTACATTCTTCAACCTGATTACCATTGAAGCTCAGCTACCGCCTCAGTCATTCCGGACTTGATCCGGAATCTCATCGAAACTAGCTGTTTTCACAAGATTCCGGATCAAGTCCGGAATGACGGGATCGTAGAAACCGAACAAAACTGAGGTTCGATGGTAATCAGGTTCTTCAATGGAACCATACAGGGAATACATTTTCCCGGACGATGAGATAAAAAAATAAATAATGGAAAAAAAATGTTTTTCTTAGACAAACCTTACATTTCAGATTTCTTCAAAAAAACCATAAGAGATAATGCCATTCCAGTGGTTGCAACCGACAGTATTAAGGATTTTTCCCTTTTAAAAGGCACAAATCAAATAAGTGAAAAAGATGCGATTGAACTTGCAAAAAAAGATCCGAAACTACGCGTCTACACAACTTCTGAAAATGCCATTGGCTGGATTGCCCAACATTTCACTTTCAGCGATCTTCCTGAAAAAATAAACTTATTTAAAGATAAGCTTGCGTTTCGACAAATGACCAAAGAACTGTACCCCAATTTCTTTTTTAAAGGGGTACAGGTAGAGGAACTACCTACTCTCGATGTGTCGGATATACCAGTCCCTTTTATCGTTAAACCAGCTGTTGGCTTTTTCAGTATGGGTGTACACAAAGTTTCGACGATTGAGGAGTTTTCCCACATTGTGGATTTAATACAATCTGAAATTATACAATGTAAGGGTTTGTATCCTGAGGAAGTCCTAGACACCAGCGCATTCATTATTGAACAATCAATTACTGGTGAGGAATTTGCCATTGACGCATATTACGATGCGAAAGGTGAACCTGTTATTCTAAGCATTTTCAGGCACACATTTTCTTCGGATAGTGATGTAAGTGACAGGGTCTACACGACATCAAAAGAAATTGTGGAAAATAACCTTGAGGAGTTTACCACCTTTGCAGGAAAAATTGGTGCGCTGGCAGCAGTGAAAAATTTCCCAGTACACATTGAACTGCGACGTGAAGAAGATGGCACCTTACTGCCCATCGAGGTGAACCCAATGCGTTTTGGTGGGTGGTGCAGTACTGCGGATATGACAAATCAGGCTTATGGCTTCAATCCTTATCTCTACTATTATCAGCAACAGAAACCGGATTGGGATAAAGTACTGCAGGAAAAGGAAGGTAAACTATTCAGCCTAATTGTGCTGGACAATTCCACAGGTGTTGATGGTGCTGAGATTGACTCTTTTGATTATGAAAAATTGACAGCCACTTTTGAACAAGTGCTTGAACTCAGAAAGATTGATTATAAACAATACCCTGTTTTTGGGTTTCTATTTGTAGAAACACGGGAAGATAATTTCCAGGAACTTTCACAAATACTTCATTCGGATTTACGAGAGTTTATCTCTACAAAGTAACAAGTTCCGTAGATCGTGTTATGCTTTCGCGAATTGCAGCATTAAACGCCTTCTGCATCGCAGGCAGCACCACAGGGTCAGGTTCGCCGGTCAACTCGTCCATAAATACTTTTTTCACTTCTGTCGCCAAGACAAGGACGTTCTCATAGCGTTCGTGACATGAGGTGGCCAGAAAACCTTTCCCCAGGAAGATATCGTTTTCGGCTACCGTTGTTACAACTGATTCAATGGTAATGTTTTTCAGTTCTGTCAGCCATGCTGCAATAACAGGCCTCCAGTTTTCGTTTGTCACAGAAGTCGTTCCAAGATTAAAAACCGGCAAATCTGTTCGTTCATAGCGCTTATAGTTGTATGAGTGAATATCATATATCACGCACTGGCCGAAATCTTTTCGTAATGCTTCAATCACTGCATTGATTACACGATAAAACTGTGCATGTTTTTGTTGATTTTGCATGATTGTTTCATTACTGAGCGGTTTTTTCCAGACATCTTTTCCCCATGCTGTTTCATAGACACACTCCTCAGGCCTGCGATTCAGATCGTATGCATATCTGGAATCGTTGGCAATAATCGTAATAGCCTGTTCTTCAATAAAACTTCCGGTGTATGGGTCTTCTTCCTGATAACGTTCTGCTTCGGATAACAGGCAATTTTGTACAAGTTCAGCCGGGAACCTGTCTCCATTGTGTATTGCTGCACACAAGACCGGTAAATATTTTTCAATTTTTACCGTGAAGGCACCACCTTCGATGCTTGCAGTAAATATCTCACGATTTCCAATATTATGGAGAAGTTGTTTTTCTGATAGAAATTGCATGGTTGTTTTATTCCCGTTAATGATAAACAGTGTAATTAATGACAATATA
>JAOZLM010000078.1 GCA_029934815.1 Desulfocapsa sp.
TTTTAGACATTTCAGCCCTCCTTTTGTTTCTTTTGTACACACGTCAGAAACAAACAGCAAGAAATTAAGCACTCTGAAGAAATCAACAGGAAGCATCAAAAAGTTAGGAAACGTTGCATGAAAAATTCAGGTCGTGAGACTTATTTGCTACTGATTCCCCACCACTTTATTTCTTCCTTCGTGCTTTGCCTGATACAAACGATTATCCGCAAGACCCAATAAATCACTCATCGTGCCCTCATCCATCTCTTCTGTTGAGGCTACCCCCGCAGATATAGTTATATGAATACTTATTCCATTGTGCGAAAAAACATGGGATTCAATGTTCCTGCGTACTCTTTCGGCAAAATTTACACCACTCTGAATTTCACCCCGACAAATTCCATAAAATTCTTCTCCACCATAGCGGCCGATATCTTCTTCTTTTCGTTTGAGTAAAGTCATAAGTGAAGCGAGTTCTTTAAGAACAAAATCACCCATTTGGTGACCATGGGTATCGTTTACCAATTTAAAATGGTCGATATCAATCATAATGACGGAGAATGCCTCAATATATCCCCTTTGTCTCTCGCCGCATCTGACCTCAAAAAGTTTTTGCATGATGTTTCTCTTGGGAAGCCCGGTCAAATCATCAAAATATCCTATTTGTTCCAGTAACTCTTTTTGACCCATTTCCTTCGTTACATCAGTGAGGCACCCTAGCGTCAATGTAATGTTGTCATCTGGAAAGACTTCAACCCTGCCCCGATCTTTGAGCCAAATGATTCTGCCGGCAGGAGAGGCGATCTGATATACTGCTTCAACCTGTTTGTTTTTTTCAACTTTTTCTCGCAAGTTATGGCGTGTATCAGAAATCTGACGACGACTTATAACCTCTTCTTCCACTTCTGACTCTGACAAGTCTGTATAATGGAATAAACGCTGATCCTGAATAGAGTCTCTGAAAACTGTGGAAATGTCTGTAGCGTTTGATTCCAGTAAATCCATAAATTGTTGCCCAACGAATTCATACCAGATGGTATCATCTTTATGGTTCCAGGCGGTAATATAGACCATCAACGGGAAATTAAATTTATCAAATACTGCAGAAGCCTGAATAGCAGAAAGCGTTCGTTCTTTGAGTGCCTGGCTATACTCTTCGACCAGGATGCGGCCGGGATAATTTTCGGGAAGTTGTTTCATTTCTTTTCACCATGGAAAGGCTGTTTGTCTTGCAGCTGGTAATACAGCCTCCAGCCCTATTCCAATGTTGTCGTTTATAAAAAGAACGCTGAAATATGTTTCGTATAAATATGGCTTACCTCAGAGAAAAGCTCATGTCAAATGACCTGACAGTTTTATAAAAACGAGTGTAACGGGATTCGGGAGGGGAGAGAGGAGGGTAAAAACATCTGCCAGAAACCCTTTGATTTTATGACAATAATCTGTGAGCATAAGCAGCCATTCGCTTACCAAGCAAACGACACTCATTGAAATTCAACTCTTTTTCAGTTGTCACAATCTCAGTATAGTGTGTAACAAGCCCTGTATAGGAACTGGTTGGGTGGATGGTGAGCCAGTTTTCTGCATTATCATCGGCCAACGCCCGCCGAACAATTTCCACAACGATCTCGTCACCGGCAACGGTTGCCCATTCGATAACCTGCTCAAAAAGAGGTGTTTCTTTCTCCTTTCGATACTCGGCTCTTTTGATCATAAACTCTTGTCCCTGCATACGCCCCCTCCTATCATAATTACAGCGAGATTTAAGTTAGTGCTCCCTGGATAACGTAATAAATCTACAGTTCAGGTGGATCCTCCCGCCACGCATCAGGTGCAATATTTGCCATCAGATACTCTGACTGATCGACAAACCGGTTAATACGCAGATTGATAATTTTCTTTACCGTATTCTGATACGATTCAGGGTACCGTTCCATCACCTTGATAAACGCTTCACGACTGATTGAGAGTAGTGTTACATCCGTCCAGGCACGTGCAGAAAAGAACCATTTAAACTCAGACAACAACGCCAGTTCACCAAAATAATTCAACGAACCAGTTGTCAGCAACTGCAGGTGAAAACGACGGTCATTGTAGTGCTGATAAATATCAACTTCTCCTGACGTAATAATGAAACAGCGATCACAGGGTTTTCCTTCCTCCAGAATAACCTCACCTTTTGTATAGGTTTCACGTTTTGCCAGATAGGCAAACAACTTTGTAACCCCTCCGGGTGCTCCTGAAAATATAAACGACCTGTTAAAAAGCTCCTGAATATCGACAAGTTGCTCAACCTGTTCTATATCAGGACTCTGCTGTGGCGAGTCCATAAAAATCTCCTTTTTTATCCATGAGTTCATCGTATGTTCCCTGCTCGGTGATGCGTCCGGCTTTCAACACAACAATACGATCGTAGGCTGGTGTAAGATCAAGACGATGAATAACTGCAATCACTGTTTTATTTCCTCTGAAATCAGTTTCCAAAAGTTCCTGAATTCGTGCCTGGGAGGTATTATCGAGGCTTGCGGTTGCCTCATCCATAATAAGGATCGGTGCATCCTTTAAAAACGCTCTGGCAATTGCCAGTTTTTGTTTCTGCCCGCCAGACAAACGATCCCCTTTGGAGCCAACCTCAAAACCCAGACCAATTGCCAGTATTTCATCCAGTAATTGCTCATCGGCAAAAGCCTTGCTTGCCAGTTCACGCAGATGTTCGACAAGAATCTGTTCAGACTTGACAGCACCAAAGAGAATATTTTCACGCAGTGAACGTGTATATAAGTATTCGCTGGGACAAAAGGGGATAAAACTTCCAACCTCACTGAATATCGGAACGATGGAAGCCCCGGAACCTGTCGTTTTGCATTGTTCGATATCTACCATCACGATAGTTTTCAGGAAACTATGTCTGGCTGACAGGATTTTCTTCTCCAGCGCAGAAGGCAGGGAAACGATGGAATGTTTCTCGGGTATATAACGAAGGGCGAGGATCAACAGAAGTTTACGTTCCCCGGCATCTTTTGGCTGAGGCCCTTTCAGGCGATCAAGCAGCTCACTATAGCTTGTAAACTCTTTCATCTCCATGGGATTATCACGGAAAAAGAACTCATCGTCCTGAAAATCAGCCAGTAAATCAACAGTCTGTTTGGCAATTGCAAAGCCAAGGGTTATTAACGGTTTTTCAAGTTTTTCCCGAACCAGCAAATCCATAAACTGATGATGATCGGGTAAGCGTGAGACGGCAAATTCCTGCTCCATACTGTCTCCGAAAACAATATTATCCCGTATAGTTGAATAGCGCAGATAGTTATCAACGTCATAAAATTCAATGGCTTGTGCAAATTCATCCCGAAGGCTGGTCTGAACAATCTGCCGCATTCGCAGGAATTTCTCACGACATGGCGCACATTGATCAGGGGTCAGGATCGCCTGCAAGCCAAAACGAATAACATCATCCTCAAGCCCCACTGCACGAACAACCGCATGGATCTGTTTTCTGCTCACTGTTGCGGATGCATCGGTCACAGCCTGCACGCCATAGAGCAGATTGTCGGCAATTGTTCCTGTGAAAATAAAGGGCTGTTGAGCAATCATGGCTACATTGCTGCCGATATCACGTTTGCATAAATCTTCAATGTCATGGCCATCAATGGTGATAGTGCCCTGGCTGGAGTCATACAATTGAGCAATGAGTAGTGCCAGTGTGGATTTACCTGATCCGGAGAAACCAACCAGTGCAATCTGCTCATTTTTCTTTATCTCAAGGTTAATATCTTCAAGGAGCCGCACGCCTTCACCAACGATATAAGAAACATTTTGCAGTCGAATATTCCCTTCAAATGAATACGCTTCACGCTCAGGTGGCGGCAGCATCAGATGAGGAGGGTCGAGATCGAAAATTTTCATTATCTGAGCATAACGGATGTGCGCATCCTGATAGCTCTGATAATATTCGATAAGTTCCTTCCAGGGATCATACACCTTTTCGTAAGCAGACAGGAAAGCGACAAGTGCACCCAGAGTAAACTGGCCGTTAATCGCCATATATCCACCAACCAGAAACAGAATAAAAGGCCCCAGTGACTGAAAGAAATTATTGGCAAACTTGATTCCATACTTGACGAGAAAGAGTTTCTTCATCAATTTGTACAGTTTATCAACAAAGATGAGGAGTTTCTTTTCCTCAAGTTCGTAGCTGGTATTACCGTGGATTTCCTGAATGCCGGAGATGGATTCATTCACCACATTGGCCATTTTTCGTGTGGTACGAACCCGTTCTTTATTGAGTTTGTTATACTTATTTTGCAAATACGGAATAACCACAAGCTCAAAAGGATAAATCACCATACTGAGCATCGCCAGTAAAGGGTTCAAGTTAATCATAAAGGCAAGAAAAACAGCGAAAGTCAAAACGCTGGTGATGGGAATGGCAATGGCCCCACCAAGAAAAAATCCGATGGCATTTAATTCGGCTGTCATTGCTGAAATCACGGTACCGGGCTGCATTTTCCGGTAAAACTGGAGGGGGAGCTGCAATACATGGCTGTAGAGTTCCTCCCGCATTTCCACAAGAATCTTTTGCCCCATATAGACCTGTAAAACATTGGTGACATACTTCAGAAGACCGGCAATAACCACAGCACCAATATACAACCCACAATAGAGATACAGTAATTCCAGGTCTTTTAGATTGATTGCTTCATTAATGATGCGTTTCTGCATCTCAAGGGGATATACTTTAAAGAACAGACTTACAACGATGATAAGTAACAGGAATAATTGGGATGAACGGTGCCGTCTGAGAATCCAGTAAAAAAGGGACCTCTCCGTTATGCGGACGCTGTTTGCGGCTTTCTTCGTCATAACTTCCGGGAATTTTTTTGATAAACAATTGGGATTACCACTGAGTATACAATATTCAGTGGATATGTCACAGAATTCAGGAAGAATTGCAATTGTTTTTCCTCTGGATTACTCCAACCGGACATGCTACAAAGAAATGACGCATTCATGCAGAAGACAAGATCGAAGGTGTTTTACATTTTGATATTGAACCTCAGGAGTCATTTGTGAAAAAAATTGTATTTTTTTCTATCCTCATCTCACCCCTCATCCTGCTACTCCCTCTTAACGGACTCTCAGCAGAACGGGAAATGCCGGTACAAGTGGGCGGATTCGTCCTTGGCAGCGATGTTACCGATTACCCGGATATTGAATATTCAAATTTCCTAAAAGAAGTTGTAATCTACAACTGGAATGGCTTTGCAAAAGGCATTATTTCTTACGGTATTTGTGATTCACCGGGCGAGATTGTAAAAATCAAACTGAAATATAAAAATAACACTAAACGTTTTTTCAAAACACTGCTCAAAAAATATAAGCAAAAATACGGAAAACCCGATGAGTGGAAAGGAGATTCTTTTGGGATTCTTCATATCTGGAAATGGAACTTCATCAACGAAAACGGTAAAAAAATCCACCTGATTTTACAGCATAATACCAAAAACCCTAATGAAAACACCGGAAATATGGTGAAGCTGTACTGCCCTGACCAAATCGTAAAAGAGCAGATATGTTTCAATAAACAGTGCGCCAGTGCTCTGGACCAGGGAACAACAGATAAAAAAGCACCACCATTAGACTGGAACCTTCTCATTCCACAACCAGATAAGTGAACCTTAGCGCATCTTCATCCTGGAAAGAGATTGGCTGGAACGGGCTTCGTTTTAAATGTCCGCAAGCCTGGGATGTCATTGTCTCAGATGACCACCATTTGCTGTTTGAAGAGAATTTCAAGCCGGTTCTTGAACTTCGCTGGCACACTAATTCGGGCGACAGCTCAAGTTCTACCAAAACCATCCTCCGTAATCTGCGAAAAGACAGTAAACTGGTTCCTGCAAAATCACTTCCTGCTGCTTGGCTCGAAATCACCAACGAATACAACGTTCATCTGCTCCTTGAAGGAAAAGAAAAAGCTTCCCGTGCAGCTCTTTTAACTTGTAAGGAATGTGGAACGTCATTGCTGTTCTATTTTTTTGAGGCACTTTCCCCGACACACACAGATATCACAACCCTCTTTGGGTCTATTTGCTGCCACAAAAAAGAAAAACAAAAATCATTCTGGGCAATACAGGATTTTCATTTTTTATTGCCTGACAAATATCAACTGGACACCTATAATTTTGGCGCAGGACTGACCCGTATCTCATTTACAAGTGGAAGTCTTATTCTCCATCTCTGTAGACTTGCCCCTGCGTCCCAACGGCTGCAATCTACAAATCCTGTCCAGTTGTTGATGATTCTTGGTGATGTTGAAATTGACGAGAAAGAAATACTACAGACAGAAGCCATGGTGTCTCACTCAAGGCACCCTTCCATCTTCAGGCAGATCCTTGATCGATTTAAACGCAAGCTCCCCTTCCATGAGATGTTTTTGCGCCACCATAAGGAATGTGACCGATTAACCGGCCTGTTTATATTTGATAGAAAACCCATCCCTGAAAATTGTGCTGAGGAAATTCTTGATTCGTATGAAATCTTCCCCACCTGAAAAAAACAGAACACTCAGCAGAACAGAGGCACTGGCCTGCATTCCCAAACAGAATGATACCACAACCTGGAAGGAACTTGAGGATGGCACTATCATATTCACCTACGCCATCCCTTTAAGTCGTTTCTTTCAGGCACTGCACCGGAAATTCACAAAAAACAGCATCGAAACGCCCACAAAAAGACTGGAACTGGATGCCATGGGAAGTTATGTCTGGCGGTTGATTGATGGCGAGAGAAGTGTGGGGACGATTATTACCACCTTTGCTAAACAATATAAGGTGAGCAATATGGAAGCGGAAACTGCTGTTACGAGTTTTATTAAAACCCTTGGGCAACGTGGTTTTATTGGTTTGTACTAGCCATACGTTTTTCAAGCAGCTGCAAATCCTGCCAGGTTGCCTGTTTCATCTCGGGATTCTGTAACAAATATCCCGGATGGTATGTGGGAAGGAGTGGAATTTCAAGACCACTGACTCCCCGATACTTATGAAACCGTCCGCGAAGCTGAGAAAGCGATTGCGGCAGGCGCAGCAGACTTTTAGTGGCGACCATTCCCATTGCACAGATTAACTCCGGAGCAATGGCCGTTATCTGCCGAACGAGATAGGAGGAGCAGGCATCGATATGTTCTGCCTGAGGCTGCACATCTGGAGAAACAGCGCATTTAATCACATTGGTAATAAATACATGTTCCATGGGCACTTTGATGGCGGACAGCATTCGCTGTAACATCAGATCTTCTTCTTCACCAAAAACTGCTGTGGATTTTTCCGTTACCGGCAACCAGTGACCAACAATCAGTAAACGAATCTTGTCACCTTTTCCAGTTCCGGGGACGACGCACGGACGTTGTTCCGAAAGAACACAACTGCTGCATACGTCAATTTCTGATGCTATATCATGCAATTCCTTTTGGTTACTTTTTGTTACTGAAACTCTCTTTACAACTACAGGAGTTTTGATCGGTTTTTTTTCAGCTTGCGGCTGCTTCTCCGGCGGTGATGACATGGGTGACTGCCAGTCACAGTTGTTTACAAAAGAATCGAGATCTGCACTGTTAGGATACTCACCAATAGAACAACTCTTCTGATACGACAGAAGTCCGCGAACATCATGTAATAACGCTGTTATCTGTTTTTCTCTTTCCATGCATTCAACTCACAAACGAATTAAACAACAAACTCTGCCTTGACAAAAAAGCACAAAAGACAAACAATATACATACGTATTTAATAAAAAGCTTTCGCATTAATGATAATTTCCAAAAGAGGACATAATGCCAATTTACGAATTCCACTGTGAAGACTGTGACAAAAATTTTGAAAGTCTGGTGATGATCGCATCCGCCATGGACAGCGTGACTTGCAAACACTGCAACAGTTCCAACATTAAAAAAATAATTTCTGCGACCAGCAGTCCGCCAGTCAAGAGCAGTATTCCATCAGGTGCTCTTTCCGGCTGTTCTTCAAGCTCCGGATTTTCCTGAGCGTAGCAACAAACTGCCCGTGCGGCAGTTAACAAATCCTGATTACCACTAAAGCTCAGCTACCGCCTCAGTCATTCCGGACTTGATCCGGAATCTCATCGGAACTAGCTGTTTTCACAAGATTCCGGATCAAGTCCGGAATGACGCAATAGTGAGAATCCACAAAGCTGAGTTTCGATGGTAATCAAGTAACAAATTAATATTCAGGCTGTCCGGGAAAAATCTGACAGCCTGAACTTTTACTTTTTACGAATTCATCACCTTCGATACATTTCACTTCTTTTTCTTCTTGCTGAAATCAAAAACCATTTCGTTATCTTTCAGCATCCCATGTTCTTCCCTTGCCACCTGCTCAAGATATTCATCATCACTTTGCAAGCGCTCTATATCACGGCTGATATCACTATTATGCTGCACAAGTTTCTGGCTTTCTGCTTCCAGCGCTGCCAGATGTTTACTCTGCTGATGCAAGTGAAACATCCCGCGTCCCGGCGCAAAAACCAGCCATACAAATGCAATAACGATTACGCTAAGAGCAATACGTAACAAACGTTTTCGTTGCTGGACAGTCAGAGATGTTTTAGGTTTCTGTTTCATGGATAATTCACAATCAAAATCACTTTATCTGGTTAGTGCCTGTCTCGTGGGGCTTTGTACCCGTTATGACGGCACAGTTAAAGCAAATAGAGCATGTCTGGATTTCCTGACTGGCCATGCGTATATCCCAATCTGTCCGGAACAACTGGGCGGCCTGCCAACCCCGCGCCCTGCAGCCGATATTATTGGCGGCGATGGTTTTGCTGTTCTCCGGGAAGAAGCATCAGTCTGTACAAAAAAGGATGCAAGTGATGTCACTGATCCATTTATACAAGGTGCAAAACAGGTTTTACAGATAGCACAATCACAAGTTGTCACAGCTGTCTGCTTAAAAGCAAGAAGTCCATCATGCGCCGTTAGTGGCTGCATTGGTGTTACTGCTGCTTTACTCAATCAGCACGGATTCAAACTCTTTGAATTTT
>JAOZLM010000079.1 GCA_029934815.1 Desulfocapsa sp.
TCTTCATTAAAAACATTGGATTCAGAAAATGTTTCACCCGCAATCATACGGCCAATATGAAGGATCAACTGCACAACAGATTTATCTTTCTCCCATACATCACCAATACAGATGGCGGACGAATCAAAATCGGGATGAAAGGTGGGACTTTCCGGAATACAATTTGGAGGAAAATGCGGAAAACCAAAGGGAAGAGATATGGAGATCACATGGGTATCACAATTATACACATCTCCATCATCTTCTTTACAGACACCACTCAGATTATATGTAATAGTGTACTGCTCGGGAGGAGTGCCTTCACCGGGAGCAACAGTAACTCCTGACACGGAGCCAAAGTAATCACTGACTTCTTGAAAAATATCTTCGAGTTTATTGCTGGTTTCGCTCATATCATTTTTTTTCTTAAGGATGCATGCTGTAGTTGATAGGTAAGTATAGCAGTAACTTCTGGAAATTCAAAATATTTTTTATTTTTTAGTTAAAAAAAAAAATCTCCTACAACAGCTTGTTATTTGTGATATATTAGGTGGCTATGAATTCGCTAAAGCTCTACTTCAAAATCACCACCGACAACAATTGTCCCCTCTACAATAAAGGTGAACTGCTGACTCTTTCGGACAAAGCATTTTCCTGCCCGGAAAACAAGCCTACCTGCCTTATCCTTGTACGAGAGATGACCAATCTGCTGTTTAAGTACCTTGATAGCGATACCAGTGCTACTGATGACACAATTCACAGTTGCAGCGGATGCAGTGGACTTATAAAATTCTCCTTAATTTCAGAGGAAAAAGCAAATGAGGAAGGGCTTATTGCAGCGCCCTCCTGTCCACTCGATTCCGAGGACGAGGCTCTTCTCAAAGAAATCCGGAACTATCCTCTGATAAAAGCCATCCCTGACAGCGAAATCACCTCTGCTGTCAGATATTTCAGAAAGGAAAAATTGCCAGCTGATGCGACTCTCATCACCAAAGGACAGAGCTCACTCTATCTCTACCTGATTCTTTCCGGTGAACTGCTTGTCAGTGACAATTCCCTTACCATAGCCAAGCTCAAACCCGGTGATATTTGCGGTGAAATGAGTTACCTGGGAAATGATGTGGCCGGAGCTGATGTCAAAACAATAAAAGATACTGTAGTCTTATCCATCGCCGGTGATGCTTTCTGTAGATTGATTGACCGGATCCCAGAGCTTCAATTGTTTATGGCCAAAGTCCTTGTCCAGCGTTTAAGTGTGTCCAATGCCCAGCATTCTGAAACATTTGATGCATGCATGAGCGGTTGGATCAATGAAATGCCTCCGGCAGAACTCTTTCAGATTTTCCATATGAACCAGAAAACCGGAATCCTTTCCCTTGAACTGCCCAATGGAAATGCCCGAGTCTCTTTCCGTGAGGGCTGTGTTATTAATGCCCAGTATAATGATGTGAGTAACCAGGCAGCAATATTTGATATGCTGAAAGAAAAAGAAGGCCGTTACAGTTTCACAACCGGATTAAGCCCTGAAGAAATGAAAGCGGCAGAAATCGGCGATTTTATGATGCTACTTATGGAAGGAATAAAACGGGTGGATGAGGCTCTTGAGGAGTAACATCCTGTTATTCGCTGCTTTCCTGAAATGGAGGCAAATCAAGGATCTCCATAAAACTTGTCACATGATATTCTGCATGAAGAGCCTTATTCCGAAAGGCAATAAGCCGCATTCCGCAACCATCTGAATGTTGGCGATCTATTATAGAATCCCCTATATATATCGCTTCCTCCACCTCACAATTACAGTGTTCTAAAATCTCAAGCAATGCATCAGGAGCAGGTTTTGGACGCTTTGCATTCTCTGCTGTCATCACTTTTGTAAAATAGCCGCCCAGTTTAAAAATATCCAGGATTGGCTCCATGGTATTGGTACGGTTGGTGGAAACTGCGAGCTGGTATTGCGGTTTGCAAATATCAAGAAACTGGATGAGATCTTTTTCCATGCTCATATATTGCAGAAATGGAGCGTAGCCTGTTTCGTGACGAAAGGCATCAACATCATTTAAATTCTGATCAGGGTAATGCCTGAATATATAACGAGTGGATTCCTGTACATTATGAATATGTACATACTCAAGCTCTTCTTCATCCATCTTAGGATAGCCAAAGTGCTCAAGAAGATGATTATAATAGGTCTGGTTGGCAAATTTGGAGTCGAACATCACTCCATCACAATCAAAAATTACGAGTTTTAATTTCACTGCGTAAATAACTCCCCGCGCAGCCATTCCACCCCGAAAAGAAGCAACTGTTCATCTTCTTTGTGTGCAATGCTATCGTATATTTCACTTGCAGGTAAGCGACCTTCTTCCAGTTGTTTTCTGAAAGAATCAAGATCATAGAGGGCCAAAACAAAGGAGTCGATCTGTTGCTGGCTTAACTGCAAGCCCTGTCTGATTTTTTCGTGCTGGAGAATCGTGGCTACAGTGTCGTTAAATTTGTTATATTCAAGCAATCCCTGTCCGGTGGAATATTTGTCACTATCCTGCTTTTCCTGCTCCTCAAAGCCATGACAATGCGGTTCTTTCAGCAACACGAAAAATTCATCAATGGAGTTATCTTCCTGACGAATGGCAGCACGTCCCATGGGATAGGCACGACATGCCCCCGGTCTTCCCGGATACACTGTACAGCCCTTGTCAGAAACAAAAGCACAGGATGCCTGCCCGTCATCTACCATGGTCAGATAAAAACGAGGAAAGACATCTTCTGCTTCCTGCTCCTGAATTACGTACTGATCAAGAAAGCTCGTAGAATCAAGTTTCGTTTCACGTTTTAAACGTAAAATATCATAAGGGGTGAGTGCAAGCTCCAGTTGCCGGCAACAGTCGGTAAAACATCTCACCCCGGGATGGCAGGCGAAATAGAAAATATCTCCTGCCTCGATACGATTTACATTCTTAGGAAGTTGCACCTCTTATCAACCTACTTTTTTGACAGGCCACAGACTCAATACCGGGCTTGCAATAAAGATGGATGAATAGGTACCAACAACTACACCAAGGAGTAATGCCAGTGAGAAGTTATGGATAACAGAGCCGCCGAAGAAGAACAGGGCAAGCAACACCATGGCAGTGGTCAGAGATGTTACAAAAGTACGACTCATAACCTGATTAATACTTTTATTAATCTGATCAAGCAATGAGTGGCCTTCATCCTTTTGCATATTTTCTCTGATCCTGTCAAAGACAACAACGGAGTCATTCAGTGAATATCCGGCAAGTGTCAGTAGAGCGGTAACGATAAGCAGCGTGATCTCCACATTAAGCAGCCAGCAGATACCTAGCACCACAATAACATCATGGAAGGTGGCAACGGCAGCTGCCAAACCAAAGCGAATATCAAATCGCATTGCCAGATACACAATAACGCCAAAGAGTGAGATGAAAATGGCCTGGATTGCTTTATTCCGCAGCACTTCACTTACAGAAGAGCCAATCTCAGACTGGCTTTCCAGTACAAATCCCTTCTCCGGCAGTTCTGCTGCCAGCAAGGCATTGATCTGTTTATCAAGACCGCCTACCACATGAGCTGCCTTCTTCACTTTTACTATCAGACGATGTTCACCTTCAACTTCCTGGAGATTCATCTGTTTCATACCACCAGTGGCAAATGCTTTTCGCACTTCTTCCATGGTAAAATCGTTGGCTGCCTTGTATTGCAGCAGTGATCCACCAGTGAAATCAACCCCCATGTTTGCCTTACCTCTGCTTATCTGAACAAACGCGATAAGCCCGATGGCAACCAGAACTCCGGAAACGCCAAATGCAATATTTCGAAGACGCATAAAATCAAGATTCGGCTTCTTGATAAACTGCATAAAGTTAAGTTTTCTCAGCGCACGGAAAGAGTAGAGAGTATCAAACATCAACCGTGAACAGAAGAGAGCAGTGAAGAGGTTAAAAACAATACCTAAAGAAAGTGTAATGGCAAAACCCTTGATGGGGCCGGTACCAAACATAAACAGTGCCATAGCTGTAATCAGGGTTGTTACCTGGGAATCGACAATTGTCCAGAAGGCCTTCGCAAAACCGCCATCGACACTGGATTTCACAGATTTCCCTAACGCATACTCCTCTCGCATTCGTTCAAATATGAGCACGTTGGCATCAACTGCCATACCAATTGAGAGGATAATACCGGCAATCCCCGGCAGTGTCAGGGTGGCGTTAAGAATAGCCAGACCTGTGAAAAGAAAAAGGATATTCAGGATAAGTGCACTATTGGCAATAATACCCGACATACGGTAGTAGATTGCCATAAAACCAAGGACAATCAACGCACCAAAAATACCGGCAGTCATTCCCTTATTGATTGAATCCTGGCCAAGACTTGCACCAACGGTCATGTTTTGGATAATATCAACTGGTGCCGGAAGCGCACCAACACGAAGGACAATAGCAAGATCAGCTGCATCTTCATGGGTAAAACTTCCGCTGATCTGGGCTGAACCACCAAGAATTTTCTCTCTGATTACAGGTGCTGAACGAACAATATCATCAAGTACGATGGCCATTCGTTTTCCGACGTTTTCTTCGGTGAGCTTAGCAAAAACCCGCCCGCCACGTGAAGTAAAATCGATGGAAACGTAAGGCTCATTAAACTGATTGGAAATTCGTACCTGAGCATTTTTTACCATCTCTCCTGTCATCAGAATCTGTTCATCAAGGAGAATGGGCCGGATAATCTCTTTTCCGGTTTCGGTATCTGTATCTTTTTCGATGTAAATTTTGGTATTTTCAGGGAGACGATTTTGAAGCGCACGGTTTAATTTGACCACCTCAGCGTGCTCAGTCCACACTCCGTTCCACTGTTCTGCCTTTAAAGATTCATCGGCAAGCTGGAAGAGATTTATTCCTGCAGTATCAGCCACCCGTTTAAATTCAAGCTGAGCAGTTTCACCCAAAAGTTTTAAAGCACGTTTCGGATCTTTAACACCTGGAAGCTGTACAACGATTTCGGCCTCACCCTGACGGATAATGACAGGTTCAGCCACACCAAACTGATCTATTCGATTTCGGATAATCTCAAGGGATTGTTCAACCGCATGGGTACGGATAAAGTCAATTTCAGATTTCTTTAAGGTGACTGTAATTTTAGGGAAAGAGCCTTCTTTGGCATCCACCTTCACATTGATTTCTGATAAACGATCTTTTACCAGCTTTTTCACAGTATCAACAGCGCCAGAATTTGGCAGGGTAAAGAGTACAACACCCGGATCTGATTTTGTCCGAACGGCGCTGATGCCTTCTTCACGTAAACTGTCTTTCAGCTCATTTGCCGCAAGCTCAAGAGAATCTTCCTCAGCCTTATCAAGGTTTACCTGTAAGACAAGATGCATACCACCCTGGAGATCAAGCCCTAAACGCAAGCCTTCCGGGGCCATATACTTCTGCCACCAGTCAGGAGTATCCTTGTAAAAAGACGGGACGATGGTGACAACGGACATTACAATAAGAAAGAAAAGCGCAAAAAGTTTCAGCTTGATTGATGTGTTCATTCAGTTTCCTGGAACTATGGTTAGGTTGATTAAATAAGACAAGCTCGTAAAAAGGTACAGCGCTTGATGGCTAAGTAAAAAACCTCACCTTCGAGGAACCCAAATTTGATGGAGTGAGGCGCACTTAAGTACGTCGTAACGACAGCAAATTTGCAGTGACGAAAAAGATGAAGAGTTTTCACGACGCTATCAAATAAAAATAGATAAGCGATTATACTGTACTGCCGGATTCTTGCAAGCTTACGGGGGTATTTTTTCTGTTAATGGCAGATGCGTGACAGGCTGCACCAAATCCATTGTCAATATTCACAACAGCAAGGCCCGGCGCACAACTGTTTAGCATACCCAAAAGTGCTGTAATTCCGCCAAAACTAGTGCCATAACCTATTGAAGTGGGCACGGCCACAACAGGGGCTGAACACATACCACTTACAACACTTGGCAAAGCTCCTTCCATTCCTGCAACTACTATGATTACAGATGCAGACAGGATATCCTTTTGTTTGTGAAACAGACGGTGCAAACCTGCGACTCCGGCATCGTAATGGGTAGAGACTGGATTACCGAAAGCCAGGGCGGTAATGCGAGCTTCTTCGGCCACAGGGATATCGGATGTACCGGCACAGAGGATGAGGATATTTCCTCTAACTTTTTCAGGATTTACTTCCGGCAAAGCAGACGAGAGAATCCCTGCTGCTTTATGAAATTGTAAATCCGGTAATTTCCCAAGAACATATTCAGCCTTTGCTGCATCTACCCGGGTTGCCAGAAAAAGTGTTTTCTGAGCTATAAACGTTTTGGCGATTGCAACAATCTGCTCTGCCGCTTTGCCTTCTCCATAAATTACTTCAGGAATTCCGGTGCGCAAGCTCCGATGATGATCGATGCAGGCGTCTTTGATATATTGTCCCGGCATATGCCGCAATGTATCCATTGCCTGTTCAACAGAACTCTCGCCCTGCTGCACACTTTGAAGAAGTTTGAGGATGCTTTCCTGATTCATGGAAGTTGGCTATTTTTTCTAAAGGAATATAATCTAAATTGTCATAAGCATCTTAGTACGCGCAGCGTTAGATGTACAAAGTTTTTTGGCGACAATCAATTGCGAAGCAACTGGACCACACCATCACTAATAAATTGTACAGCAAGGGCAGCCAGAATCACTCCCAGTAAGCGACGCAGGATATCATCTCCGGTGCGTCCCACCAGGACTTTCACTTTATCAGAAAACAGAAGCGCAAGAAACGTTATCCCATAGCTAATAAGAACTGCAAGCACCAGCCCCAGAGTGGCACCGGGTGTTTCTCTGTTTGAGAACAAAAGGATTGTCAGAGTGAGGCAACCGGGGCCGGCAATCAGCGGGATAGACATGGGGAACACCGAGATATCAATGTTTTTCGATGCCGTACCATACTCTATTTCACGGGTGATAAGACCAAAAGCCGTTACAAAAAGTAAAATACCACCAGACACACGTAGAGCCTCAATGGAAATGCCAAGCCGACGGAGTAACGCCTCGCCTAAAAAAGCAAATGCAAGCACAATAATTGTGGAAATAAGACAGGTCTTCAGTGCCATCTTTTTGCGACGGGCACCATCACCTTCACCCGCCATTAGTGCCTGAAAGATCAGGGCCGCACCAATGGGATCTATGATCACAAAATAAGAAGTTAATCCATGCAGAAAAACACTGATATCCATTAAAACAACCCTGATTTAACCAAGAAGCAGACCATCATCAGCCAGCTCTTCGCCCCTTACCCGGTTAAACATCTCAAGGAGATGTGCCACATCAAGCTTATCACGTTCAGCACCGGAAACATCCAGTACAATCTTCCCCTGATGGAGCATCACTGTGCGCTCACCGCTGGCAAGGGCATCTTTCATGGAATGGGTGACCATCATTACGGTGAGTCCAAATTCCTCAACCACCCTGTTTGTGAGATCTAGGATAAAAGCAGCCATACGGGGATCGAGTGCCGCAGTGTGTTCATCAAGCAGCAACAGGTGACTGTCAGATAGGGTTGCCATCACCAGACTTACCGCCTGACGCTGTCCGCCCGACAGCAGACCAATGGAATCGCCAAGACGATCTTCAAGACCGAGTTTCAGCATCGCAATACGATCCCGAAAAAATTGCCTGCGTTTGCCGGAAAGAGCAAGTTGCCAGCCTCTTTTTTTCCCGCGGCTACAGGCAAGTGCCATATTTTCTTCAATGGTGAGTGTAGCGCAGGTTCCGGCCAGTGGATTTTGAAAAACTCTGGCAGCATATTGCGCCCGTTTATGCACTGGCCAGCTGGTCACATCAACATTATCAATCTTTACCTGCCCGCCGCTGATTGACGCCTCCCCACTTACAGCTCCAAGCAGGGTTGATTTTCCTGCACCATTAGAACCGATTATCGTTACAAATTCATGTTCAGGGATACGAAGACTAACCCCTCGCAGTGCCTTATTCTCAAGAACAGTGCCTTCATTAAAAGTGATACGGATATCATTCAGCTCTATCATTTTGAGCCCCGTTTCCTAATTGTGGCACGCACTTTTCCCTTCATTTTAGGAACAATCAGTGCAGCAGCCACAAGTACGGCCGTAATTAAATTCAGATCTGATGCCTGCATACCAAACATTCCGCTACTGAGCGCAAAGGCAACAGCCAGCCGATAGAGAATAGAGCCTACAATAACAGCAAGAACAGCCACCCAGAGCTGACGTCCGGATAATAATGTCTGGCCAAGAATCACCGCTGCAAGCCCCACAACAATTGTCCCCACACCGGATGTCACATCAGCAAAGGAATTACTCATGGTGAAAAGTGCTCCGGCAAGGCCAACAAGCCCATTGGAAAGAGCCAGTCCAACATAGGTATAAAACCCGACATTTCCACCCTGTGCAGCAACCATGGCATCATTTACTCCTGTTGCCCGAAGAGCCAATCCAAAATCACTGGATAAAAGTCTGATGGAAAACAGAGCCACCAGAAGCACCATAACAAAAACCACAGCAAGATTTGTATGGAGAGGATCAAAGCCCAGGCTTTCAAATGATGTGAAAATAGTCTTCTCACCGAGCAGAGCAATATTTGGTCTGCCCATAATCCGAATATTAATGGAGAAAGCGGCAATCATGGTGAGGATGGAGGCAAGAAGATGCAGAATACCACAACGGACAGCAAGAAAGGCTGTTACAAGCCCGCAGGCACCACCGGCAAGTATGGCAAAGCCGGTGGCCAGCCAGGGATCAACTCCTGCAACAATGGCGGTGGCGGCAACTGCGCCACCCATTGGAAAACTTCCGTCAACGGTGAGATCCGGAAAGTCCAGAACACGAAAGGTCAGATAGACCCCTAGTGCCACCAGACCATAAATCAGACCAATTTCAAGGGTTCCTAAAAATGCAAACAGAGACATTTCAGTTTTCTGTTTGTTTTATTTATTATTAGATGCGCGTTTAAGCATTGCATCAGAAAAAGTGATTCCAAGTTTCTCTGC
>JAOZLM010000361.1 GCA_029934815.1 Desulfocapsa sp.
CTGGTTTTTGGGATGTATTTTGTTCTCAAAAACCTGCGCCTGCTGGATGAAGAGGTCAGCTCTCAGTTTGAGGGACGGCGATGGGAATTGCCAGCCAGGATTTATGGCAGGCCGCTGGAGTTGTACGTAGGAAAAGAACTTACGGAAAAACATTTACAGCAGGAACTCGCTCTGTTGCAGTACTCTGAAACGGAGCAACTCGAGAAATCCGGTGCATACAGTATCAGCGGAAATGCACTGACCATTCATAGCCGCAATGTTCATTTACCTGGAAATAATCAAGCTGCTACCACCATTAAACTGACTCTTGAGAATGGCAAAATCGCCTCTCTTGTTGATCTGCAATCTGGAAAAGCACTCAACCTGTTCCAACTGGAACCTTTACTTTTCGCTTCTATTTATCCGGGAGACAATGAAGATCGTCTCCTGATTCAGCTTGAAGATGCACCACCTCTTCTTCCGGAAATACTGTTACTTACCGAAGACAAAAACTTTTATCACCATATAGGTGTACGTCCCCTGGCAATTTTACGTGCGTTACTCGCCAATATAAAGGCTGGTAAAACCGTGCAGGGAGGCAGCACCCTGACTCAGCAACTGGTGAAGAATTTTTTCCTCTCTGGTGAACAAAGCCTGCAAAGAAAGTGTAAAGAAGCCATAATGGCTCTGCTTCTGGAGTACCATTATCCAAAAGATGAAATCCTTGAAGTGTACCTCAATGAAATCTATCTGGGACAGGGTGGGAAAAGGGCAATTCACGGATTTGCCATGGCGAGCAGGTTTTATTTTGAACGAAATCTTGACGAATTATCCCCTGATCAGATTGCCTTACTGGTAGGTCTTGCCAAAGGCGCTTCATTTTATAATCCAAGGAAACAACCGGAAAGAGCAAAAGCACGGCGTAATCTCATTCTCAGCAATATGGGACGGGCGGGCTTACTGACCCCGGAGATAGCCAGTCGCTTGCAGGAGAAAAGTCTTGGCGTCAGCAAAGGTACTCCATCCGGGATTACCCCTTATCCAGCTTTTGTTCAGTTAGTCCGGCAGCAACTCAAACGGGATTACCGGGATGAAGATTTACAAAGTGAGGGGCTTTCTGTTTTTACCACTTTTGATCCGGTAATCCAGCAACAGGCAGAAAAGAGCTTGCAGCAAGTACTCACAGAGCTTGAAAAGGAACGAAAGCTGACAGCAGACACGCTTCAGGGAGCTTTTGTACTTTGCTCAGCAGATCAGGGAGAAGTGCTGGCTGTGGTTGGAGATCGTTTTGCACGCCAGGCAGGTTTTAACCGTGCCCTCAAGATGAAACGACCCATAGGTTCAGTTATCAAACCAGCTGTTTATCTGAATGCACTGACTCATCCGGAGAAATACAACCTTTTGACTTTGCTTAATGATGGCCCACTGACAATCCCATTAGCAGGAAAAGATTGGAAACCAAAGAATTACGATAAGAAATTTCACGGTTCAGTTCCTCTACAAGAGGCACTAATAAAATCTCTGAATATCGCAACCGTTCGACTGGGCATGGACTTGGGAGTCGATTCGGTAATTGATACTTTACATAATATGGGTATAACAGAGGAGATAAAACCTTATCCTTCAGTACTGCTTGGTGCTATTGAACTGCCCCCAATCACACTCCTGCAAATGTATCAGACAATAGCAGCCGGAGGGTATAAAACGCCATTACGAACTATCCTGGCGGTCACTGATCGCAACGATAAATTACTACAGCGTTATCCGCTAACCGTGGATCAGGCAATCGACCCGGCTGCTGTGTATTGCCTCAATACGGCTCTGCAATCGGTCTGCGAAACGGGAACTGGGAGAAAGCTGAAAAAGATGCTTCCAGCGCTGACTGTTGCAGGGAAAACCGGAACAACAGATAAGCTGCGGGATTCATGGTTTGCAGGGTTCACCGGATCGCATGTAGCAGTGGCCTGGGTTGGCCGTGATGATAATAAATCAACCGGTCTCACAGGGTCTACCGGATCCATGCGGGTATGGGGGCATATCATGAAAAGAATCAGTACTGCATCTTTGTCTTTACAGCCTCCTGAAAATATTGACTTATACTTTGCAGATAGTAAGGCAGGAAAGCTGTTTAGCGATCAGTGCCAGCAAGGGGAGCTGCTTCCTTTTATCCGAGGCGGATTGCTGCCACCAGTGATTAGTTGTCAGGCGGCTAAACGTTCCGGGAAGAGTCATCAGCAAAATATTGATAGTATAGAAGATGCAATACAGGATGGTTTTCAACAATTTCTCAGGATTTTCAAATGATACGGCAAAAATCGTTTATACTGTTTTTTCTGATTTTATTTTTAGTTCAGGGTTGTGGCTCCTATCAGCAGCGTACAGCGACACCTTACAGAAAGAAAGCTGAACCACAGAAGATTACAACACCACCTCACCAGCAAAGGGCAATAAAACATTCTGCCACTTTGCCTCAAAGTTCAGTTGTTAAAGGGATCAGTAATCAGGCCAGTAAGTTAACTCGAAACGGAGATCTGGATGCAGCAGCTCAAACCCTTGAACGGGGGCTTCGCATAGCACCAAAAGATGCACAGCTCTGGTCGCAACTGGCCACTGTTCGTCTGAAGCAACAGCGATATGGGCAGGCAAAATCACTGGCAGCAAAATCCAGCAGTTTTGCACGAAACAACACAGCTCTTGTTGCAAGAAACAAAGCAATTATTGAACAGGCCGGAAAATAGTGCATAGTGC
>JAOZLM010000362.1 GCA_029934815.1 Desulfocapsa sp.
TGCATCACAACCTACTACAACACTATTCCAAGTTCCAGTTCATGCTGTTTTTTTTTACTGTACGAGGTATCATGCAAGTCATGGATTCACAACTCTTCCAAAAACTCTGTGATATTGTCGGAAAAAAGAATTGCAGTAACTCCCCAGAGGAGATGCACTGTTATTCTTACGACAGCAGCAAGCAGACATTCCTCCCTGATGCTGTCACATTACCGAATTCCACAAAACAGGTCGCACAAATTCTACAACTTGCGAGCAAACACCATATCCCGACAGTGGCCAGAGGAGCAGGAAGCGGAACCACAGGTGGCGCTCTTCCCGTAAAAGGTGGAATCATAGTTTCCACCTCCCGGATGAATAAAATTCTTGAGATCGATTGCGATAACCAGATTGGAGTCGTACAACCCGGAGTTATCACCGGAGAATTCCAACAGCACCTAAAGCAATACAGGCTTATGTATCCGCCAGACCCGGCCAGCCTTAAGTTTTGTACAATGGGAGGCAATGTTGCCGAATGCGCAGGCGGTCCATCGGCTGTAAAGTACGGAGTGACCAAAGATTCTGTTATTGGACTTGAGGTGGTTCTTGCCAATGGCGATATCCTCAACACTGGGACACGAACGGAAAAAGGAGTCGTTGGTTACGATCTCACCCGTTTATTTATTGGTTCTGAGGGAACACTTGGGATTGTCACCAAAATCATTGCCCGCCTGCTGCCACTGCCGGAGCACAAAGAAACATTTCTCCTGCAATCGAATTCACTAAACAAAACCACTGCACTTGTAAGCACTATTCTCCAGCAGAATATTCAACCCTGCACACTGGAGTATATGGACAAAACAGCCATCACACTGGTGTCAGATCGTTTATCAAAGAAAATCCCGGATACTATTCAGGCAATGCTGATAATAGAAATAGATGGCAGCAAAGAACAGGTTTCCGAGCAATGTAAGCAGCTGGAAGAACTTATAGAAAAGCAAGAGCATTGCACTCTACAACGAGCTGTAAACCAGGAAGAAATTGAACAAATCTGGCTGGCAAGGCGTTCTATTTCTCCAGCCTGTTTTCAGCTGAGTCCCTCTAAAACCAGTGAAGATGTGGTGGTTCCAAGAAGTAAAATTCCGGAGCTTGTCTCCTTTTGTGAATCACTTGCCAAACAAAAAAAACTAATAATTCTCACCTTTGGCCATGCAGGAGACGGGAATATCCACGTTAATATGATGAGCCGCGACAACTCTGCCGCTGAAAAACAAAAAGTACTGGAAGCCAAAACAGAACTCTTCCAAAAAGTACTTGCCATGAACGGAACGCTTTCAGGAGAACATGGTGTGGGCATAACCAAATCGGAGTTTATCCGGATGGAACTGGACACAGTCAGCCTTGGTGTTATGCAGCGGTTAAAAGAATTGTTTGATCCCAACAATATCCTTAATCCTGGTAAAATTTTTCCGAAGACTCCATGCAAGCAGGAAAAATCCATTGACAGGGGCTAAACAATTTCTTATATAAGCAGGATTACTGTTTTGACTTGTGCAAATAATAAGGATGATTTGGTTCCTCTTTCGTACCGAATCATCGTAAATATTTTATTTTTATATATTTTTTACAACGGAGCCCCAAATGATTGAAGTTGAAGTTCGTGGAGACCTTGAGTATGCCATCAGGCAGCTGAAAAAGAAACTGCAGATTGATGGTATCAAGCGAGAGCTGAAACGTCGTGAATGTTACGAGAAGCCCAGTGTGAAAAAACGTCGTAAGCAAGCTGAAGCTCGCCGCAAGCTCCGTAAGTTCAACCGCATTAGACGTGGCTGAGACAGACAAAGCAGCAAGCAGTAAAAAATTCAAACGCCCGTTGCATTCTATTGTTGCACCGGGCGTTTTTCTTTCCCCGCAAGAAAATACGCCTTAATTAGAGGAGCTCTGTCATCATCAGCAAGCCTCTTCCGCAGGATTTTCTCCAGGCAAAAGAGCTTTTTCTCCACTACCTAATCACAGAGAAAAGGTTTGCAGACAACACCGTCCAGGCCTACAACAGTGATATCGACCTCTTTTTTTCTTTTCTTTTACAGCATATGCGGCGGATCCAAAATCTTGCGCAGGTTAATGACAAAACTGTCCAGAAATTTATCAAACAGTGCCACAGCAGACAACTTTCCCATCGCAGTAACGCACGAAGAATTTCTGCACTTAAACGTTTTTTTACCTATTTGCATAAGCAAAACCTGATTACTGTTAATCCAATCAGCGGCATCAGCAGCCCGAAAAGCGGTCGCAGCCTCCCCAAAGGCTTAACTGTAGAACAAGTGGACAGACTGCTTAACCCACCTGCCATGAGCAGCCCGCTTATTCAGCGAAACTATGCCATGTTACAGCTCCTCTATTCTACCGGAATGCGGGTTTCAGAGTTGGTCACCCTGCCCCTTACCGGCATCAATCTCTCTTCCTGTTTTATTCGGGTTACTGGTAAAGGCGATAAAGAGCGGCTAGTCCCTTTTGGTGTTCCGGCCCAAAATGCACTCAACGATTATCTTGATTCAAGTCGCCCTCTTATTATGAAAGGAAGGCGAAGTAACACCCTCTTTGTCAGTAATCGTGGCAAGGGAATGACACGGCTCAGATTCTGGCAGATTATTAAAGAAGCTGCACGGGCAGCCGGCATTCGAAAAAACATCTCACCCCACAGCCTTCGTCACTCTTTTGCCACTCACCTTCTGACCCA
>JAOZLM010000080.1:0-5185 GCA_029934815.1 Desulfocapsa sp.
CTTGATAAAATTGGAGGTTCTGCCCTTACCGACGACATCGAGGTGCCTAAAGACCGGGATACAAGCGATGACTCTATTCCAATCACCTATGTTCCTGCACGAAATACAATTTTCCTCTCTCATGCGCTTGCATGGGCTGAAGTGCTGGGCGCACAAGATATTTTTATTGGAGTAAACGCAGTTGATTATTCAGGATATCCCGATTGCAGGCCGGAATTCCTGGAAGCATTCAGCAAAATGGCAAACCTTGGTACAAAAGCCGGAGTCAGTGGAGAGGGTGGCTTTACAATCCATGCGCCATTACTGAAAATGTCAAAGGCTGAGATTGTAGTAAAAGGAATAAGCCTTGGTGTAGATTACAGCAAAACGCACAGCTGTTATGACCCTGTGGAAGCTAATGCCTGTGGCAGGTGTGACGCCTGTGTTTTGCGTTTACAGGGTTTTCGCGATGCGGGGCTGACCGATCCTGCGGATTATGTCAGCTCGTCGTGAGTAACATGACCATCCATGATGGTGAGGACAGCTTTACCCTGTAATTTCCAGTCAATAAAGGGGGAATTCTTGCCTTTTGAAAGGATGGATTCCTTCGTAAAAACAAATTCCTTTTCGGTGTCGATTACCGTGACGTCGGCAACACTTCCCTCAACCAGGGTTCCTCCTGGTACTTTCAGGATTCTTGCCGGAGCTGATGACATCAACTCCACCAGCCGAAGAGGTTCAATCACACCTTCCCGTACCAGATTTAAGGACAGCGGCAGAGATGTTTCAAGACCAATAATTCCATTCATTGCCTGATCAAATTCACACTCTTTTTCCAATACCGAATGCGGTGCATGATCGGTGGAGATACAATCATAGGTGCCATCCTGCAAACCTGCCCTGATTGCCTGCCTGTCTGTTTCCGTTCGCAGTGGAGGATTCATCTTGGCGTTGGTATCGTAGTCGCCCACAGCTTCCTCGGTGAGAGTGAAATAGTGAGGCGTTGTTTCTGCTGATATTTTCACGCCTCTGCTCTTGGCCTGCCGGATAAGATCAGTAGCAGCAAGAGTACTGACATGGGCGATATGCGTTCGTTGTCCGGTGAGTTCAGCAAGGGCGATTTCACGGTAGACCATGATTGCTTCAGCAGCTACCGGAATACCTCGCAAGCCAAGACGAGTGGAAACCACACCTTCATTCATGGCACCATTTTTACTGAGTGCCATTTCTTCGGAATGAGAAATAACCAGTAAATCATGACTGCCGGCATATTCCATGGCACGACGCATAAGCTGGCTATCGAGTACCGGGAGCCCGTCATCTGTCACTGCAACAGCTCCGGCTTCTTTCAGTTCTCCGTATTCTGCCAGCTCAGTTCCAGCACTGCCCCGACTAATTGCAGCAGCAGGATAGACTCTGGTGCTGGCATTTCTTTCAGCTGCCAGTATAAATTTTGTAACAGACGCCTCATCATTGACCGGTTTGGTATTAGGCATACAGGCAACTGCTGTAAATCCGCCTGCCGCAGCAGCACGGGTTCCCGATTCAACTGTTTCTTTGTACTCTTCACCGGGTTCACGAAGATGCACGTGCATATCAATCAGCCCCGGTACAATCCATTTTCCTGTTACATCTTCAACTCTGCAGTTTTCAGGAATCTGACTTTCAGCAGGAATAATTTTCCCATCTTTTATCCACAGATCTCCGGTTTTATCAGTACCGGTAGTAGGATCAAGGAGGCGTCCGTTTTGTAAAATAATCATATCACTCATGCCTCTGCTCCATGCGTTCCCATAATTAAGTAGAGTAATGCCATGCGAATGGCCACACCGTTGGTCACCTGCTCAAGTATCACGGAAGTTTCTCCGTCTGCAACATCAGGATTCATCTCAACCCCTCGATTAATGGGGCCGGGATGCATAACAAGTACATCAGGTTTTGCATTTTTCAGAATAGCTTTATTGATACCATAAAATTGTGCATATTCACGAAGGGACGGAATCAGTGGATCGTCCTGTCGTTCTTTTTGAATCCGGAGTGCCATAACAACATCAGCATCGGTTACCGCCTCTTGCACCGAACCGCAAACAGTTGCGCCAAGGGTATCAAGATGTGGAGGCATAAACGTTGCGGGCCCTGCCACATGGACATCTGCACCCATCTTGGTAAATCCTAAAATATTGGAATGTGCCACACGACTATGGGCAATATCTCCAATAATTGCGACCTTCAAACCTTCAAGCGTTTCCTTGTGATCCCGTACCGTCATCATATCAAGCAGCGCCTGACTGGGATGTTCGTGGGTTCCGTCACCCGCATTAATAATACCGGCATTTACGTAACGGGTAAGCATTGCCGGAGCACCGGAACTGCCATGACGCAGAATAATAATATCAGGATTCATGGCCTCAAGATTTCTGGCCGTATCGATAAGCGTCTCACCCTTTTGGGCGGAACTGGTGGAGGCGGCGATATTAAAGGTATCTGCGCTCATACGCTTTGCCGCAATTTCAAAAGAGAGACGTGTCCTGGTGGACGGTTCAAAGAAAAAATTGATGATTGTTTTTCCACGCAGGGTGGGAACTTTTTTGATAGAACGGGTGGATATTTCTTTAAAAGAAAGGGCGAGATCAAGAATATGAAAAATATCAGTCGGCGATAACTGCTCTATACCAAGAATATGTCTGTGTTGAAACTGATATGAGTCTTTCACGTTTCCCTTTTTATGTGAAGTTAATGGACAATATTACCTAAGCGACTCCAGCGAATGGAAGTAAAACGGTCAACCGATAGAAGCGGTTTTTGCAGATCCCACGACCAGTATAAGATAAAAGCCTTGCCTAGCACATCTTTCAGCGGCACAAACCCCCAGAAACGACTGTCGTAGCTGTTATCACGGTTGTCACCCATCACAAAGAGCGAACCTTCCGGAACCTTCACCGGCCCCATATTGTCACGGGGACCAGCACTGGCTTTCATAATGTTTTTATCAGTAAACTGAATGTAGGGATTCTCGTTGGCTTCACCATTAATAAATAACTGTTTGTTCTTTATCTCAATGGTATCACCGGCAACTCCCACCACTCGCTTAATATAGTCTGTAGCACGATCTTTGGGATATTTGAACACAACGATATCATCACGTTTAGGACTTTTCCACGGGATAACAGTCGTACCGGCCACTGGAATTTTCACACCATAAATGAACTTATTCACCAGCAGGTGATCGCCAATCTGGAGGGTCTCAAGCATGGAACCGGAAGGAATTTTAAAGGCCTGAACAACAAAACTTCGGATAAATAAGGCAAGAAGTACTGCAATGACTATAGCTTCGGTATATTCGCGAACAACTGATTTTTCAGATTTCTGGTTACTCACACAGACACTCCACAAAAGAATCTAGATAGGCTAACAATGTTGCAAGCAACCTACTCCATCGGCAAATCTATTTCAAGAAATCCCTGTTTACCCTAAAGCAAATATTTGATCAGAACAAAACCGCCAATAAGAAGCACCAGAAACAGAATTGAAAGGATATTGAAATACTTTTCAATATAGACTTTCACAGGAGGACCAAACTTCCAGATAAAGGCTGCAACCAGAAAGAAACGAGCAGACCGCGAGGCAAGGGAAACCAGCATAAATGTCGGAAAATTAATATGAAACGCACCGGCAGTAATCGTAAACAACTTGTAGGGTAAAGGCGTAAAACCAGCAGCTCCCACCGCCCAGGCATCATACTCCTGATAAAGACCCTGAACAATGGCATACTTCCCGCTCAGCCCGTAAAGTTCCATGATCGGTCGTCCCACACTTTCCATAAACCACATGCCAAGACCATAACCAAAAGCGCCGCCAAGGACAGATCCAACAGCACAAACAGCCGCATATTTAAAAGCTTTTTTAGGAACCGCAATGCACAGTGCAATCAAAAACACATCAGGTGGGATAGGAAAGAAAGAGGATTCAACAAAGGCAATGGCAAAAAGTACCCAGATTCCATAGGGTGTCTGCAGCCATTCCATACATTTATCATACAAACGACGGAGCATGCCCTTCTTTTTAAGTGTCTCTTCTGTCTCTATTCCTGTCTCAACCATTCCAGCCATGCTCTCCTATTAAACTAACAAATCGAACACTTTCCATTTTCTCAATTTCCACTTCACCGTCCACCTTTTTCACAAGGTGTAACTCCTGCACATCTCGCTCGCCAACCGGGATCACCATTCTGCCGTTATCGGCCAGTTGATCGACAAGAGGCTGCGGGATCTCAGGGCCTCCGGCGGTAACTATTATTGCGTCATAGGGGGCGTATTCCTGCCAGCCCATTGTGCCATCATCAAGACGGGAGAGGATATTGTAGTAATGGAGAGTATCGAAGACTTTCCTGGCTCCGGCAAGAAGGGAATTAATCCGTTCAACGGTATAGACTTTTTCGCAGAGCCTTGAGAGGACAGAAGCCTGATAGCCGGATCCTGTGCCAATCTCAAGTACCTGTTCTGTTCCTGTTAACTGGAGTGCCTGAGTCATGGCGGCGACAACAAGCGGCTGGGAGATAGTCTGGTCACCACCAATGGGAAGAGGATAATCGCCATAGGCCTGTGCCCGCATGGCATCTTCAACGAACAAATGCCTCGGCACTTCGGCCATTGCCTGTAATACTCGTTCATCAGCTATTCCACGGGGCCGGAGTTGCTCCTGCACCATGCGTTCGCGAACGGTTACAAAACTATCTGTCACTTCTTAATATCCTGCCAGGAGTAATCGTCCTTCCAATCGAACTCGTCATCATCATGACCGCGGTAATGGCATGTTTTCACAATATCACCACTAAATGTGATCAGCACCATATCGTACCCCTCAGGATCAAAAACACCATCAAACAATGGCGTTCCTTCAAGGGTTGCTGATTTTTCCTCATAATAAACCCACTCTTCGGTGTCAGCGTTCAACATCCGTTTAGAATCGGGATCACCCATCAGTTTTAACACTTCCTCACGACTGGTATTACCGGCACTGATCATAGCGACATCGGAAACAAGGTGGCGAGTGGGGCTGGAAGAGCATCCACTTAAGCCCTGAATGGAAAAGAGCAGAATAAAAAGAAGAAGAATAAGGCGAAATGAATTTAGCATGGCAATCTCACGCAAAAAAGAACGGTTGAAAAGAAAATTTTGTTTTCAACCGTTCTATAGCGTGAAGAAGG
>JAOZLM010000080.1:5285-8980 GCA_029934815.1 Desulfocapsa sp.
AAAGAACGGTTGAAAAGAAAATTTTGTTTTCAACCGTTCTATAGCGTGAAGAAGGAGATTTTTCAATGGTTAAAGGGATTGAACATCGAACATCCAACGTCCAACATCGAATAATAAATCAAAAGACCAAAGCGAACATACCTGTAAGGTAATTAGACCGATGACCGCTAAGCTATCAGAAGAGGTGTTGTTTTCTTTTTATTCGATGTTCGATGTTGAACGTTCGATGTTGGACGTTCGTCTTTTTCCCTTAGGCACCCACAGCTTTGTTTAAAATTTTGTAATTACGCTCAACCATCACCATGGGATCAACCACAAGACCTGCCTGAATCATTGCATTATCATAAATCTGCATGGCAATATCACCCGCAAAGGATTCATCCGTTTTAGCAAGCTCTGCAAGCTGTTTGATCAATGGGCTGCTGAGATTAATCTCAAGATTCTTCTTGCTGTTCTCAGGCATCATGCCCTTTTCCATTCGGCCTGCTGCCATCACACGTTCCATGGAAGATGTCATGTGGCCGTCCGGATTCACAATCATGGCCGGAGAATCAACCAGACGTTTTGACTCAATAACGTCAGCTACCTGTTCACCCAGTGTTTTCTTTAACCACTTAACGAGATCATCGGTGGCGTCATCGCTGAGCTTTTCAGCATCTTCACTGTCAGTATTTTCATCGCCACTCTTAGACAAGTCAAGGTCGGCACGATCTGCTGAAACAAGTTTTTTACCATCAAACTCACCTAAATGATTGAAGACAAAGTCATCAATGGGTTCCATGGTGTAAATAATCTCGATGCCTTTCTTTTTAAACATCTCAACATAAGGGCCAGCTTCAATTGCAGCACGGTTAGGGCCATTAATATAGTATATCTCTTCCTGGCCTTCTCCCATACGCTCGACATAGGCGCTGAGTGAAATGGCTTTTCCATCTTCTGAGCTTGAAGATTCAAAACGAACCAGTTTGGCCAGTTCTTTCTGGAATTCAAAATCAGATGTTGCGCCTTCTTTTATAAAGATTCCAAAAGTATTCCAGAAGTCGAGATACTTATCTTCATCCTTTTTAGCTTCTTCATTTAAAAACTTGAGGAAACGTTTGGTGATAACCTTGCGCAGTTTCATTACCAGAGCGTTGTCCTGGAGAGACTGGCGGGAGATATTAAGCGGCAGATCTTCGCTGTCCACCACACCTTTTAGAAAACGCAGCCATTCCGGCAGGATGTTTTCTGAATGCTGATCAATCAGCACTCGCTGACAATACAGATTCACACCGGGATCCATACGGCCAAAGCCAAAAGACTCGAAATTCTCTTTGGGAACGAAGAGCAGAGCGTTGATCATTAACGGTGCATCAGCGGTGAAATGGAGACGCATCTCCGGTTCATCCATGGCGTTACCGATAAACTTATAGAAATCAGTATATTCTTCGTCGGTTATTTCGCTTTTGCTTCTTGTCCAGATGGCCTGCACCGTGTTAACGGTCTCACCCTCCAGTTTGATTGGGAAAGGAACGAAAGTGGAATACTGTTTGATAATGGATTCTATCTTAAACTTCTGGGAATATTCCTCAGCATCCTCTTTTAAATCAATGATAATTTTGGTTCCGCGATGCAGGCCAGGACGATCAGAAAGAGTAAAACTTCC
Organism: Desulfocapsa sp.; assembly: GCA_029934815.1. Lineage (GTDB taxonomy): Bacteria > Desulfobacterota > Desulfobulbia > Desulfobulbales > Desulfocapsaceae > Desulfocapsa. The sequence continues at coordinate 6,931 of JAOZLM010000080.1, forward strand.
AGCCCCTTCAGAAACCCATTCATTTCCTTCAGATCCATCCCAGGAACGACTCTGCACAGTTACTTTATCAGCAGCCATAAAAGCTGCGTAAAACCCAACACCAAACTGACCAATCAGGTTTACATCCTTCTTCGCAGCTTCTGCAAGCTCAGCCACAAAATCACCAGATCCGGAATGGGCAATGGTGCCAAGGTTTTCTTCAAGCTCAGCTCTGGTCATACCAATACCGGTATCGGTGATGGTCATGGTGTGCTCTTTTTCGTCCAGATCAATGGTGATTTCAAGGGGCACATGGGAATCAAAGACATCATCTTTGGTCAAACTTTCATGACGCATTTTCTCCAACGCATCTGCACTGTTTGAAATGAGTTCACGTACAAAAATATCACGCTCGGTGTAGAGCGAATTAATTACGATATCAAGCAGTCTTTTAGTTTCTGCCTGAAATTCATGGGTACTTGTCTGGTCTGTCATTTTTCTATTCTCCTCTTACAAATTCGGGAAGCATTATAATTGCTGTAATTCCGTTGCATTTTTTCATAAAGTCGGCCAAAATAATAAGCACGCCTGCTTTGCTGTCAAGCCTTACGACACAGCAAGACCATACAAAATTTGAGGAACACTCATGGAAGTAGTTAAAAGAGACAGCCTGATCATCGGTGCCGGACTTTCCGGATTAAGCATTGCCTGGAAACTAAAACAGATTCCTGACCATTCTTTTCTCGTTTTGGAGAAATCCGAACGCTCCGGCGGTGCCATTGCAAGCCATGCTGAAGACGGCTATCTGGCAGAAGGCGGGCCGCACGGATTTCTTGATAATTGCGCAGAAAGCCAGGAGTTACTCCGTGATACCGGTCTCGACAAAGAGATGCTTAAAGCGCCGCTAGCTAAGTTTGTTCGCTATGTGTGTATGGATGGCAAATTGCGCCTCATTCCACAATCACCTCCCAAGATCCTTGCTGCACCTTTAATCTCAATCCTTGAAAAATTACGAGTTGCCGGAGATCTTTTCAAAAAACCACTTGAGGGAGAGCCAACAGTAAGCCAGTGGGTAGAACATCGTTTTGGAAAAGCCCTGTTGCCTTATGTTGATGCTGTTTTTACCGGCACTTATGCCGGAGATTTTGAACGTCTGGTTATTGATGGGGTAATGCCCGGTGTGCGAAAAATTGAAAAAGAAAATGGATCTGTTATTTACGGCCTGCTTAAAAAAGCAAAGGCAATGAAGAAAAAGAGTCCCGGCAAAAAAAAGGGACTGCCTGCCATGACCAGTTTCCCGGGCGGTATGACAAGACTTGCCGAGCGTTTACGGGAAGAGTTGACCGAGACAGATGAAATTCGCTGTAACTGTCCGGTACGCAAAATCGAAAAAACAGAGGATGGCTGGCAGGTTGAAACAGAAGATGGGGTTTTCGCTGCACGCAATCTAATTCTGGCACTCCCTGTAAACGCGGCACTGTCACTTATTTCACCTCTCTACACACCACCACAGGCAAATATTCCAGAAGCTCAAATCATTACCATTGCTCTAGGTTTTGGAAAAGATGCCTCCCTGCCACCGGGTTTTGGATATTTAAGTCCGGAGCAGGAAAAACGCTTCTGCCTCGGCGCGCTCTTTTCTTCAAATATGTTTCCCGGTCGTACTCCCGAAGGCCACCTGCTGCTCGAAGCTCTTGTGGGAGGCCGCAGACATCCCGAACGCCTGGAACTGGACGACGAAACGCTTATCAAAGAAGCAGTAAAAGACCTGAAACAGCTCCTCGATCTCCCCGGTGATCCCGCTTATGCCCGTGTTTTGCGTCCACGTGGCGGCATTCCGCAGCTTGAAGCCGGGTACCCTGCCCTGCTGCAATGGCGAAATGAGCTTATGCAAAAAGAAAAAGGTCTCTATATGACCGGTTTTGGCTGGGAAGGAATCGGGTTGAATGAGATGGTCAAAACCGCTTTCCGTGTTGCTGATGCCATCAAAGCCGGGGAGCAGGATGCTGGCGAAACGGATGCTGATGTGAAAAAAGTCTATTTTTAGGATCAAAGCTGGAAAAGGAGTATT
>JAOZLM010000363.1 GCA_029934815.1 Desulfocapsa sp.
AATAACGGAGAAGATAAAGAGCTTTACGACGCCATAACAATTTATACCTAGGAGATTATATGCCAGGTCAGGACCAGCAACCACCATGGGGGAAAAAAAAGCCCCAGACGCCAGAAGACATGGTGGCTCAGCTTATCAAAAAAATTCAGGGTTATTTTTCTGATACACCAAAGAAAAAAGGCCCAACAAGTCAGTCCAATAAACCAAGCGAGCCACCAAATCCGCTTGCTGCAATTGGTAAGATTCTGAGCATCATTTTTATTGTTCTGATTCTGCAAGGTGTGTACGCATCTTTTTATAAAATTACTCCCGGTGAGGTTGGTGTTGTTCTTCGCCTTGGTGAGTACAACCGTACCTCCAACCCCGGACTACATTTCAAAGTTCCTTACATAGACGCCCTGTACAAGGTTGATGTGGAAGAAATCAGAAAAGAAGAATTTGGTTTCCGCAGCCGCTATGTAAATCAGCGCAGTAACTCCAATCGTCAGGCATATGATATGGAATCACTGATGCTGACAGCCGATAAAAACGTTATCAACGTGGCCTGGATTGTCCAGTATCGTGTTGATGATCCACGTGCGTATCTCTTCCAGATTAAAGATGTTCGCTCCGCTGTTCGGGATCTTTCAGAAAGTGTGACCAGACGGATCGTTGGCAACATGGACTTTGATTATGTTCTCAGTAACCGTGATCTGCTGGCTGCTGAAGTAAAAGCAGAACTGCAAAAAGAGCTTCGCAACCTGCAGGCAGGACTTGTGGTAGGAACGGTTCAGTTCCAGGATATTAACCCGCCGGATAAAGTAAAACCTGCGTTCAACGAAGTGAACGAAGCGGATCAGGATATGAAGCGTCTGGTGAATGAAGCGGAAGAAATCTATAACCGTAAAATTCCTCGTGCTCGTGGTAGCGCCAAGCAGATCATTGAAGAAGCACATGGTTATGCTGTAGCTCGTGTCAACGATGCCAAAGGTGAATCCCAGCGTTTTCTTTCCATCCTCACCGAGTATAAACATGCTCCCGAGGTAACTAAAAGACGTATGTATCTTGAAACCATGCAGGAAATCATGCCTGCAGTGGAATCTATTTACGTAATGGACGAGAATCAACAAACACCACTGCCACTGTTAAACCTGAGTCGTGGTAATAATGCAATGTCCGCTCCTGCAGCGGCTGCCAACTAAGAGGAATAGATATGAAACAGATAGTTCAATTTTTTCTCATAGGCCTGGTATTGCTTTGCGTTACCGTCGTCTATGATGGATTCTTTATTTTAAAAGAAGGCCAGCAGGCCATGATCACTCAGTTTGGTAAACCTATTGGTGAGTCTAAAACTGATGCTGGTTTCTATTTTAAAACTCCCTTTGTTCAGGATGTAAATTATTTTGACAAACGGGTACAGATCTGGGATGGCGAACCAAACCAGATTCCTACAAACGATAAAACATATGTCTACCTCGATGTTACTGCCAGATGGCGGATTACCGATGCGCTGCAGTATATGCAGGCGGTAAAAACCGAGGCTCGTGCCAAATCACTGCTCGACGATATCATCGATGGTACAGTGCGGGATATGGTGAACAAAAATAATCTTATCGAGATTATTCGCAGCTCTGACTGGTCAACGGAAACAATGACTAACAAGGATATTGATAATACCCCACCTAATAGGGGACGTGACGTTATCAGCGATATGGTTCTGGAAGCAGCTGCAAAAGCGACTCCGCAATACGGCATTGAGCTTCTCGATGTAATGTTTAAACGGGTTAACTATATCGAATCTGTACGCTTGAAAGTGTATGACCGGATGATTTCTGAACGAAAACGTATTGCTGCTGAAAAGCGCTCTACAGGTGAAGGCCAGAAGGCTGAAATCCTTGGTAAGGTCGAACGTGAGTTGAAGGTCGTTCTTTCTGAAGCCAATAGAGAGGGGTCTGAGATTAAGGGTAAGGCAGACGCAGAAGCCACCAAGATTTATGGTGACATCTATGGTCAGGATCCTGAATTCTTCTCTTTCTACAAAACGCTTGAGAGCTATTCAAAGGTTATTGGTGATAATACCTCACTGATCCTCTCTTCTGACTCAGATCTATATAAATATCTGAAAAGTTCAGACTAGAGAAATAAGTGATTATCCACCAGTTTCTTTCGATTTAATAAATCAGGCGCATTTCCTTAGCACAGGGAATGCGCCTTTTTTATTCTTATTTGCACTGAATACTAGCTGCGCTGTCCGGAATGACTGAGTCGCGAGGGACGTCAAATGAAAACTATCAACGAACAAGCTGAAATTAAGATCATACTTCCCATTGCTCAGGTAAGTGAACCTGATGATGCTCCCTGCTGAGGCCCTAAACCAGATCCCAGGTCAGGGATCCACGATTTACCCGGACACACCATTAATTCGTACGTGGCAAGTTTTACTGAAACAGCCAACGGAGCCGTACCTCAAGTTAAAACCGTCTTAGATTTCAGCGATCAACTCGGCACTCTCCGAGCACGTAGCGGTATTGCCCGCAACCAGTACAAAGTCAACCCCGGAATCACCGGTTCTGGTAACAGCCAACTACAAACTCAGCCTTGATGCACTACGAAAGGAACTGACAGGCCTTGCTATCTGGATTCTGGTGATTGATACCCGAGGTGTTAATGTGTGGTGTGCTGCCGGTAAGAGTACATTCTCTGATGATGAGATAGCTCTTCAGGTACAACG
>JAOZLM010000081.1 GCA_029934815.1 Desulfocapsa sp.
ATCACCCCGGGGAGTATCAAGAGGTTTTATTTCAATATTTACTGGAAAATGGTGCTCTTTACTAAAATGCAGTATTTCACGAAGCAGTGGGATTTGCTGTCCCTGTATAGCTGGTTTTTCACTGTTTTCTACTTCGCCACTTGCCACAGTCGCGAATGGATCGTCAGTCAAAAACCATGAACCGGCATCCAGTTTGCGCAACTCTTCCAGTGTGAACTGGCTTACATCGCATTGCTTTTGCGTGCTAAATATCTTGTGCGTAGCGATATTTGTGGTGCGCTCTAAGCTGGCGTCATGGAAGATAACCAGTTCTTTGTCCTTAGTCATTCGGACATCTGTTTCCCAGCAGTGTGCGCCGCATTCCCGGGCCTTTTTCAAGGACAAAAGCGTATTTTCCGGTGCAATGGAACGTGCGCCGCGATGGGCACAAATTAAACCGTGTTGAGGCAGATGGTCAAAAAACATCGAAATTGTAATCCTTTTTTCCGTTGAAATGGAGACTGCTTAAGCGATCACTTAATAATACACAAAAATGTAGCTCCAGAAAAGAAGGTATACTATGCCCTTTACCACATAGAAACCTTCCGAACAAGCACCAAATATGACCGAAACACTATGTTTGGGCCAGCGATAAACTCTTTTGCAGGCTGACATCGACCGGGGTGACAAATAGTGATAGTTAATGTTTACAGGACATTATAAGGACGAATAACCATTTAATGGATTCCCTTTCCCCTCCTGAAACCAAATACTTCATGATATTGACAAGCCGGGAAAAAAAGGATACGTCCTATTGTGAAGGAAGTCGCTCATCAATTATACGGAGTATCCATGAACCCCAGTGACAGACAAAATAAAATAATAAATATTGTTCGGGAACGCAACCGTGTTGCCGTCGATGAACTTGCAAAGCTCTTGAAAATTTCAAAGGAAACTGTTCGCAGAGATCTTTCAACACTTGCAAAGGTAGGAAAAGTTCAGAAATTCCATGGCGGAGCCTCCCTGCCTGTAATGACAGGGGAAGGGCTTTTTCGTGATCGAATGAGTGAGAATTCGGCAGCAAAGGCTGCAATTGCCGAAGAGGCTGTAAAGCTTATTGCACCAGGTGAGACAATACTGGTTGATACCGGTTCGACAACCCTCTATTTTGCAGAAAAACTTGCTGAAATTTCAGGATTAACTGTTGTTACTAATTCAGCAGAAATTGCCAGAATTGTTAGTCTTGCTCATTCGCAATCAAAAGCTTTTTTGCTGGGCGGGGAATTCAATGCTGATAACCGGCAGACAGTGGGAAGTATGGCTGTTCAGCAGATTCGTTCATTTCGGGCACATCATGCGATTCTCACCGTAACCGCATTGGATTTGCGAACTGGTGTGATGGACTTTTTTATTGAAGAAGCCCAGGTTGCACGAGCAATGATAGAACAGGCTGAATCCGTAACAATCCTTGTGGATAGCACTAAGTTTGGCAGAATTGCGTCATTTGAAGTGTGTGGACTGGATCGGGTGACTAATCTTGTGTGCGATCAGCCTCCTTCTGCAAAGATTTTGGCGTCGATGACAAAGGCTGGTGTTAATGTGTTCTGTGCTGAGCAGTAATATGCTGGTAGATAATATGGGTGATTAATGCTGCACAAAGCTGATGATCCAGCTGACAAACTGTGCGTTGTCCGGTGTAATGGTTAAAGAGTTCAGGCCTTCCTCGATTGTATCTGCCTCTATGAGATGTCTTCTGTCGTTTATCAATGTTCGGGAATATTCCGTACTCCATTCGGGGTGCCCCTGGATACTTAAGAAATGCTCTCCCCACTGCACAATAAAAAAAGGACAGAAATCACTCTCAGCGATAACAAGTGCATCATCCGGTAGTTCACTGATCTGATCCTGATGGCTGACAAGTATATTAATCCCGGTTGCTTTGTCGTTCATCCATGCAGGGTGAGAAATGATTCGATTTGCAGCAATTCCGATCCCCCAGCCCCTGTCAGATTTTTCAACCGTTTGATGTCGAGCCATGGCAATAAGCTGATGGCCAAAACAGATTCCGATGAGTTTTTTCTGATGTTTGTCCAGCAGCTGAATAAAACTGACTAATTGCTGCACCCATTCCAGATCGTCATAGACCGATGCTTTACTGCCGGTTGTGATAAAAAAATCGTATTCATCAATGTTTGTCGGGAGTTTTCCCTGCTGGCAGTCATAATTATCAAATGAGAGAGGAATATCGATTTCACTAAACATCCGTTCAACCATTTTGGGGTAATTACCAAAACGGTGCTGAAACTTCTCAAGTACATTATCACATTGGAGAATGGCCACCTTCACGGTTTATAACACTCCCTGAACAGCATTGATGAAAATTTCCTTATACTCACCAGCACTAAAACTGATTGGATTGCCACCAGCTGATGGGTCTGCAACTGCCATGTCAGCGACGGTTTCCGCTTGTTCGATATCGATATCAATGGAAGCAAGAGTATGTGGAATACCGAGCTCTTCTCTAAATGAGACTACCCAGTTTAGAAAAGCATCAAAACCCGGTTCTTTAAATGCCATATATTTGCTTAAGCGTTCAATGCGTGATTCGATTTTGCTACGATTTGCTTTGAGAACATAGGGCATTAGGATTGCATTCAACATTCCATGGTGGGCGTTATATAATGCGCCCAGGGGATGCGCCAATGCATGCATTGCACCAAGCCCTTTCTGGAAAGCAGTCGCTCCCATACTCGAGCAAACAAGCATCTGGGTGCGAGCCTCAATATCCGTTCCATCCGTTACAGCACGCGGAAGATATTCCTGTACCAGACGAATACCTTCCACAGCAATGCCGGTTGCCATTGGGTGGTAAAAAGGTGAACAGAGTGCTTCCAGATTGTGTGACAGCGCGTCCATTCCGGTGGCAGCAGTAATCGATGGAGGCAGGCCGACGGTGAGTTCCGGATCTAAAATCACTTGTCCGGGAAGCATTGCAGGATGAAAGATAATCTTTTTAATATGATTTTCCTGGTCGGTAATCACCGATGCACGGCCGACTTCAGATCCCGTTCCGGCAGTGGTGGGTACTGCAATCACCGGTGCTACGCCATCAACATTCACCCGCAGCCAGTTGTCTCCAACATCTTCAAAATCCCAGATAGGTCTGTTTTGCCCGGCCATTAGTGCCACGGCTTTTCCTGCGTCCAGTGCTGAACCACCGCCAAAAGCAATTACGCCATCGTGATTATGCTCAAGATACCAGGATGTTCCATCGTCGATATTTTTGCCAGTTGGATTGGCCTGGATATTTGAAAACAGTCCGCAATTTAGCCCAGAAGCTTTCAAACTATCAATTATAGGCTGTAGCATGGGTAACGCTGCAAGCCCGGGATCGGTGATTAAAAGCGGAGATTTCATCCCCATTGATTTGCACAGATCTGCAAGTTCTCCAATACGTCCGGCGCCAACTTTAATGTTGGTCGGGTAATTCCAGTTTGCTGAATAGCTCATAGTATATTTTAAAGTGTTTTTTTTTGATAAACTCGTAAAAAGCTCCAGCCCGTCATTCCGGACTTGATCCGGAATCTATAAGTTGCTGTAACCACAAGATTCCGGATCGAGTCCGGAATGACGGATTTGACGTATTGTGTCTTTTTACGACGCCATCATATTTTTTTAATGTGAAAAGATTTAGGTCTGGTTAGGGATTCGTATCCCATAGCAGAAAGCGTACAGCCATGGCCGGAATTCTTTATTCCTGTCCAGGCAAGTTCCGGATCGAGATAGTCACAGCGATTGATAAAAAAAGTTCCTGTTTCAACCTGTTGTCCCAGCGCGACTCCTGCATCAATATCCTTAGTGAAAATAGAGGCTGTTAAGCCATATTCACTATCGTTCATCAACTGAATCGCTTCCTCATCCGAGCTGATTTTCTGGATGCCGACCACAGGGCCAAAACTCTCTTCTGTCATAACACGCATGGTGTGATCCACATTGCTTAATACCTGTGGAGGAAGGTAGGCGCTGCCTGTTACATCTTCAGGGAAATCATCCGCACCGATATGAGCAACTGCGCCCTGGGATATTGCTTCTTTTGTCTGTTCACGAACAAAATCTGCGGCACTTGCCCGAACAACAGGGCCAAGTGTGGTCGCAGGGTCATCAGAACGCCCAAGTTTCAACGTTTTTACCCAATCGACTGCCTGAGTAAGAAAGTCATCATAGATAGCTTCGTGAACATAAATTCGTTCAATCCCGCAGCAAGATTGGCCTGAATTGTAAAATGCCCCATCCATGGTGGTATCGACTGCCTGGGCAATATCCGCATCTGCTCGTACATAAGCAGGATCTTTTCCGCCAAGTTCTAAACCAATTCCAATAAAACGTCCGGCTGCTGCCTTTTCAACCATTTCACCACCCGGTACAGATCCGGTGAATGCAATATAGTTAATGCGGTCATCTTTAATCACTGTCTCGGTGTCTTGGTGCGACAGATGGAGATATTGAAACACTCCTTCGGGCAGTCCGCCAGCTAGAAAGGCTTCGTGTAACCGTTCTGCGCATAACGGTGTTTGAGCAGAGTGCTTTAGTACAACGGTGTTCCCGGCAAGGATCGCAGGCATTATTGCATTGATTGCAGTTAAGTAAGGGTAGTTCCAGGGAGCAACTACAAAAATTACCCCGATGGCTTCCCGTTGAATCCAACGTTCAAAGCCTTCTTTTTCAGGAAGTTTTGTGGTTGCCAAACCCTGGTCGGCAAGTTTTATCATGGCTCTTGCACGTTCTTCCAAGCCGGCAACTTCTCCGGCAGCAGAACGAATCGGGCGACCCATCTGCCAGCAGATTTCTTTTGCGATATCTTCTTTTTTGGCAACGAAGGCATCAACTGCTTTTGAACAGAGTTCTTTGCGTTCTGCAAGCGGTGTCGCTTTCCATTTTTTTTGCACTGTTTGTGCTGTGTCCAGTGCCTGATTAATTGCATCTTGAGAGGCGTACTCTCGCTCTACATAGACGGAATTGTCAATTGGACTGATTGTGTTGATACCTTTTGTCATTATTATGCCTCAAAAACAAATTGATTAGATGATTTCAAAATAGCGCTTGAGTTCCCAGTCGGTGATATGTTTGCGAAACTCTCTGTCTTCCCATTCTCGTGATGCTGCAAAATGCTCAACAAAAGCATCTCCAAACAGGCTGCGTGCAGCATCTGAATTTTTAAGAGCCTGAGCAGCGTCCCACAGGTTACCGGGGAGTGCCAGGTGAGCAGGGTGCTTTTGATCGTAAGCATTGCCTGTAATTTCATTTTCCGGTTCCCACTGTTGTTCGATACCAACAAGACCGGAACCCAATGCAGCAGCCAGTGCGAGATAAGGGTTGGCATCGGCCGACCCAAGTCGATGTTCGACACGTTGAGATTTGTCGCTTCCGGGGATAATACGCAGGGCAGTGGTACGATTATCAATACCATAACTTGAATCAGTGGGTGCCCAGAAACCCGGAACCATACGTGAGTAACTGTTTATTGTTGGCGCGATCATACACAAGATTTGCGGCATAAGCCTTTGTTGACCTGCAACAAAATGCCTCTGTATGGCGCTGATGTTGTTTTCCTGTGACGCATCGAAAAAGGCCGATCCCGAGCCGTTAGCGGAGCCTTCTTTATGACGAAGGGAGAGGTGGATATGGCCGCTTTGCCCCGGGTAATCATTTGACCATTTGGCCATAAAGGTGGCCATTAATCCATTTTGCTGGGCCAGCACCTTCATAAAGGTTTTAAATAAAGCACCTTTGTCAGCAGCATTCAGGGCAGAATCAACAGTGATAGCAGCCTCAAGTACACCGGGGCCTGTCTCAGTGTGTAAGCCCTCAATGGGGAAATCCATCTGCTGACCCAGTTCAAGAATCTGCTGGTGAAGGTCTGCATGTGTTGAGCTGCGGATCATTGAATAGCCAAACCATCCCGGTGTCATAGGTTTTAGGTTGGTGTAGTTCTTTTCCCGAATGGAGTCAGGTGTTTCCTCAAACATAAAAAATTCATATTCCAACGCTGCAAAGGCATCAAAACCCATCTCGGCTGCTTTACTGATTACACGGCGCAATGTTCCGCGCGGGCAAACTGTTTCGGCCTGTTCCGCAAATTCTGCAATAAACAGCAGCATATTATCTTCCAACGGAATATCACGACAGCTATCTGGCAGCACCCGAGCAGGCGCATCCGGGTAGCCCGTATGCCAACCGGTATAGCTAACATTGTCGTATAACTGGTCTTTAGAATCCCAGCCCAGCACAACATCACAGAATGAAAATCCTTTATCCAGCGCAGAGAAGAATTTTTCACGGCTCATATATTTACCGCGCATAATCCCGTCGTTATCAAACAGGCCAACTTTAATATGGCTGAGGTCCCGTTCTTCTATAATTTTTTTTGCATCACTGATGCTTTTAACGTCTCTTGGATTCATATTTGTGCCACTGTTTTGAATTGGTTTTATTTAATCTGTTTTACTGTTTTTATGACATACCATTGATGCTACTTTAAATCAAAAAGTTTGACGAAGTATGGAGTGTAATTATCCAGATCAGATTAAATCGGGAAACATCTCAATCACCGTTCAATAGTCCAAATACTTCCTGATTACCAATGAAGCGAAGACTCCGAGTCCGGAATGAACGGGATCGGAGAAATCGGACAAAACTGAGGTTCGATGGTAATCAGGAAATACTTTCTGTTTGACTTGAAGAGTGTGTTTTTGATATCATACGTCAATGCAAACTAGACACAAAACCAGTGTCATACCACGATGTGGCCTGCAATTTTTCATGGAGACGAAATGAATATCATCAAGAACCTGTCGCTCAAAATAAAGTTACTGCTCATTATTGCTTTTCCACTGGGAGCATATCTGTTTTCCTCAGGATTAAATCTACTTGATGATTATTCTCTTCTGTCTTCAAGTAATGCGGTCTATGAGCTCTCAGGTCTTTCAACTAAAATCAGTAATCTTGTGCATGAGTTACAAAAAGAACGTGGCGCATCAGCTGGTTTTCTTGGCAGCAAGGGGACAAAATTTGGTAGCAAACTTACAGCACAACGCCGAGACACAGACTCAAAAAATCAAGAGTTAAAGGATGCCCTTGATGCTTTTGCTCTTGATCATTTTGATCCCAACCTTGCAAATCTAATTCAAAAAGCAACATCGCAAGTTGCAAGTATTGATAGAGAGCGTCAAGCTATCACTTCTCAACAAAGTACCGTAAAAGCTGCTGTTGTCTATTATACAACCTGTAATACATATCTTTTGGATGTCATTGGTTACATGATGCACCTTACACCAGATGCTCAAATGTCAGCATCCATCAGTGCATATTTTAATTTTCTGCAAAGTAAAGAACGAGCAGGAAAAGAGCGGGCTGTTATGAGTGGTGTGTTCAGTAAAGGATCTTTCTCTGGTGCAACTTATGCAACATTTATCCAACTTGTTACTGAGCAAGATACGTATATGAGAGTTTTTGAAGCTCTTGCTTCAGAAGATAAACAACAGTTCTACAAATCTACCGTACAAGGGGCTGCTGTTGATAAAGTGCTACAAATGCGTCAGGTAGCCAGGCAAGTGAATCTTAATAGTTCTCAACAATTTGGTATTGAGCCAGTGGATTGGTTTGACACCATAACCCAAAAAATAAATTTATTGAAACAGGTTGAAGATAATCTTTCACAAGGAGTACAGGAACAAGCCAGGGCCCTTGCATCAACCGTAAAAACAGCCATTATTTTTAGTTTAATCATCTTTGTTGTTATTCTGGTTTTGTCAGCAGTCATAATCTATCTGGTAGGCACAGCATTGTTAAGTGGCATCAAACAAGCCACAGACGTTGCTCGTGATCTTGCTCAGGGCGAGGGAGATCTTACAAAGCGTATGAACCTGCAAAGTAAAGATGAAATAGGAACTCTTGGTCAGGCTATTGATCAGATGCTTGAGAATCTTGCTTCCATGATTGGAGATATTCAAAACATTTCCGGGTCTCTTGATGTTGTTAACGAGAATCAGAAGAATCTGACGACAGAAATGCAGGAAGGCACCGAAAATGTGTCTGGCAGAGCCAGTACAGTAGCAGCTGCAGCGGAAGAGATGAGTGTTAATATGGATACAGTTGCCCATGCTGTAGAAGAGGCTGCGCACAATGTTTCAAGTGTTGCCGCATCGACTGAAGAGGTGGCAGCCATTAGTGAAGAAATTGCCTTAAACACAGGTAAAGCTAACCAGATCACCAAATCTGCTGTCGAAAAAGCTGCGAACTCATCAGAAAGTGTAAATAAACTTGGAACTGCTGCCGATGAAATCGGAAAAGTTACTGAAACAATCACCGAGATTTCAGAGCAGACAAACTTATTGGCTCTTAATGCCACCATCGAAGCAGCAAGAGCAGGTGAGGCAGGAAAAGGTTTTGCAGTAGTAGCCAATGAAATCAAAGACCTTGCTAAACAAACAGCGGAAGCAACTCTTGAGATAAAAAGTAAAATCGAACAGATCCAGAATACTACACAAGTAACCGTCACAGAGATTGAGGATATTACAAAAGTTATTGATGAGATGAACTCAATTGTATCAGAGATCACTGAATCTGTGAGTACACAGGTCGCAACCACCACTGAAATATCAGAGAATATTAATCAGGCATCTCAAGGGATCCAGGAAGTAACAGACAATGTGTCTCAGGCCTCTACCGTTTCTCAGGAAGTAGCACAGGATATCGCTGAAGTTGATCAATCCTCCAGTCAGCTTAGTAGTAACACTGGCAAGATTCATGAAAGTGCCAATGCGCTTGGAGAACTTGCTGGTCAATTACATCGTCTGGTTGCTTCGTTCAAGGTTTGAGAGGAGGATGACAGGTGCAACTTGAACCCAAAAGATACATTTTCATTGTTGTCTTACTATGGATTGTGAGTATCTTTGTATCTCTTTCCTGGAACCT
>JAOZLM010000364.1 GCA_029934815.1 Desulfocapsa sp.
GGGAAAAAGGGCATTCTCTGACAGGCTCCCAGATGGAAACGGAAAAAACTTCATATGCAAGGATCGTAATTTTTCTATTATTTCGGCGTACTAAAGTACGTCGTAATGATAGAAAAATTGCAGCAACGAAGCAGATGAAGGATTTTTCCGTTTCCATCATATTTTGCTTTGATTTTGTATAATATGCGCTTAGATTAACCTGTGTCAAGATAAGTTCAAGACTGAAACGATCCGCCAGGAATGAAAAATGGAATTTAAAGACTATTACACTACGTTAGGTATCGAACGGGATGCCACACAAGATGAAGTAAAACGGGCATATCGAAAGCTTGCCAGGAAATTTCATCCCGATATCAATAAAGAAGCAGATGCCGAAAGTCGCTTTAAAGAAGTTGGCGAAGCTTATGAGGTTCTGCAAGACGCAGAAAAACGTGCGGCTTACGACAAGTTTGGCCAGAACTGGCAGGCTGGGCAGGACTTTGATCCGCCACCCGACTGGGATAACGGCTTTGAGTTTTCCGGCGGAGGCTATACCGAAAATGATTCATCCCAGTTCAGTGATTTCTTTGAATCCCTTTTTGGTGCTCAGGGGGCAGGCGGAGGAGCAGGCCCGTTCACAGGTCAGCAACGGCAATACAGCGGCAAGGGACAGGATCTGCATGCCAAAATTTCCATCAACCTTGAAGACAGTTATCGGGGCACAAAACAATCACTCACCTTGCAACGCCCGGCAGTAAACGAATCGGGCCACGTTATCACCCGTCCCCACACCCTTGAAGTAAATATCCCCAAAGGAGTTACAGAAGGACAGCGAATCCGGCTGACCGGTCAGGGAGCAGAAGGGATGGGGAATGGCCCAAGTGGTGATCTCTTCCTTGAAATTGTTTTCAAACATCACGCCCACTTCACGCCAGACAAACGGGATATTTTACTCACCCTGCCTATATCTCCTTGGGAGGCAGCACTTGGCGCAACGATTCCGGTGCCCACCCTTGGCGGTAAAGTAGAACTTACAATTCCGGCAGGATCTCAAACAGGAAAAAAACTTCGCTTAAAAGGCCGGGGGCTATCAACAGCAAAACAGGTTGGGAATCAATACGTAACACTCGCCATCATGGTGCCAAAGGCAGAAACTGAAACGGAAACTGAACTTTTCCGCAACATGGAAAAGCAAATGTCTTTTAATCCGCGCAGCAACCTTGGAGTATAACAGTATGAAAACAGATCTCCAGTACACCGTTTTCGACGAAGAAAATGAATACAGCCTGCGAGAACTCTGCAGTATGTGCAGGGTACATGCCCAGTTTATTCAAGATCTTATCGATGAAGGGATTCTCTCTCCACTTGGTGCAGGTCCTCGTGAGTGGCGTTTTGCTGCCATTGAGATTAAACGTATCCAGATTTCAATACGTTTGCAGGATGACCTGCGAATCAATCTTCCCGGTACTGCTCTTGCCCTTGATCTTCTTGAAGAGATTGAGGAACTGCGACGCAGTAAAAGGCAGCTCGAACGTCTGCA
Source organism: Desulfocapsa sp. (assembly GCA_029934815.1). Classification (GTDB taxonomy): domain Bacteria; phylum Desulfobacterota; class Desulfobulbia; order Desulfobulbales; family Desulfocapsaceae; genus Desulfocapsa. Next base: position 1,520 of record JAOZLM010000364.1, read on the forward strand.
TGCGCTTGAAAAGTATTGACAAAACGAGTCCGTGGCCTAACCGTTAAGAGAAAGTTGTCTTATTTTATAAAAGGAAAATGCTATGAAAACTACAATTCTATTACCACTTCTTCTTTCCCTCACGCTCCTTCTCTCTTCTTGTGCAGGAGGCCCGAATAAAGCCGGTATGGGTGCTGCTGGTGGTGCTGCCGGTGGTGCGCTTCTCGGTCAGGCTATCGGTCATAACACCGAGGCTACGCTGATTGGCATGGCCGTGGGCGGTTTACTTGGCTATATCATCGGTAACGAAATGGATAAGTACGACCGTGAACAATTAAACCATGTTTACGAACGTGGTACTTCCGGGCAGACAAGCGCATGGAACAATCCTGACAACGGCAACAGCTACCAGGTTACGCCACAACCAGCATACACTAATACTTCTGATAACCGTCCCTGCCGAAAAGCTGAAATTCAGTCTGTTATCGACGGCAAACAGGAAACTATTTACACCACAGCCTGCCGTGATCAATACGGCCACTGGCAGATGCAAAACTAATGCAAAACGGTAAATTCGTTGTAAATACTACGCAGCATATGCACCTTGTTGATATAACAGGCAAGGTGCAAAATCTGGTTGCAGAATCCGGTATTCAGGAAGGTGTTTGTTTACTGTTTAATCCACACACTACTGCCGGATTAACAATCAACGAAGGTGCTGACCCTGATGTCCGCACAGACATCATTAAAGGCTTACGGGAATTTGTACCCATCGAGTATCCGTTTAAACATCTGGAGGGCAACTCTCCTTCCCATATCATGGCATCACTGATGGGCGCAACACTCACCATATTAATCAGTGAGGGCAGATTGCAGCTTGGTACCTGGCAGGCCCTCTATTTTTGTGAATTTGACGGGCCCAGAAGCAGAAAAGTACATTACCGGATCACTGAATAACCAGGAATAGCGAATGTCGAATGCTTTAAATCCTCACCAGATGTGCTTTGGACTCAGCACTGAACTTGACCGTGAATCCCTGGCCTGTTTTCTACAACTCCTTGGTCGCAAGGAGCTCGCTGAGACTCTGGCAGAACGTTTGTCCAGTGCAGAGATTGAAAAACTTGTTCATTTCACCACCGGCTTAATGAAAGACAACATGAGTGAAGATGAATACCATGAACTTTTCCTCCAGGAAGAGTCACCACATAA
>JAOZLM010000082.1 GCA_029934815.1 Desulfocapsa sp.
CCTAAATACGATTCTAATGTGCAATGAGATGGGAACACTGTTTCCTTTGAGAATAGTAGACAAACAGAGGATCTTGGGAATTTTGTAAAAAAGATTATTCAATCTGATGCATGGATTAGCCAAAACGGCCGGTGATATAATCTTCAGTGAGTTGATGAACCGGGCGGGTAAAGACTTTATTGGTTTTTCCCACTTCGAGTAAATCTCCAAGATGAAAGTAGGCTGTTCGTTGAGATACCCTTGCCGCCTGCTGCATATTATGGGTTACTATTACAATGGTGTACTGTTGCTTTAACTCGGAAATGAGTTCTTCGATGGTTGCAGTGGCTATGGGATCGAGCGCTGAACACGGTTCATCCATAAGAATAACTTCCGGGCCTACTGCAATGGCACGAGCGATACACAGTCGTTGTTGCTGGCCGCCTGAAAGTCCTGTTCCCGGTTGATCGAGTCGATCTTTTACCTCATCCCATAATCCTGCTTTAATAAGTGACGTTTCAACAATTGCATCAAGATCAGTTTTTGATGCGGGAAGGCCATGGATAGTCGGGCCGTAAGCAACGTTGGCAAAAATTGATTTTGGAAAAGGATTTGGTTTTTGGAAAACCATACCCACTTGTGCCCGCAGCGGAACCACATCTATGTTTTTATCATAGATGTCCATGTCATCCATTCTGATATCTCCGGTCACCCGACAAATATCAATGGTATCGTTCATTCGATTCAGACAGCGAAGGAAGGTGGATTTGCCACAACCGGAGGGCCCGATCATGGCAAGTACTTCATTCTCTGCAATATCGATGGAAACATCATTTATTGCCAGTTTATCCCCGTAATACACATTCACATTGCGGCAACTCATCCTGGGGTTGTTTACAAACGGTTCACCTGCTGTATATCTGTTTTCACGCGTTACCATGGCTCTTGTGATAGAATTACTGCTTATATCAATTGTTGGTGGTGCAGTGTTGGAAAGTGTTTGCAACATCGTCTTCCTCGTTTTTGGTGAATATTTCGCTATTGTAAAACAAGTGGCGTTAAGTTCTGTACATCAGATGCAAATTTAGCTCTCTCAGCACCCGGCATTGGGATCATACCTTTGTCTGCAAGATATCCTTCTTCTCCCCATGCTTTGTCAGAAGTGAATTCTGCAAGGTATCCGCTGATTCCCGGAATAACAGCTACGTGTGCTTTCTTTACATAGAAGAAAAGAGGACGAGAGACAGGATAACTGCCATCCGAAATAGCCTCAAAAGTTGGCATGTGACCATCAATCGATGAGCCCTGTACTTTATCTTCATTTTGGTCAAGGAAGGAAAATCCAAAGATTCCAAGAGCGTTTGGATTGGCTTCCAATTTCTGCACTATCAGGTTGTCATTTTCACCGGCTTCGACGTACGCACCATCTTCACGGATTGAATGGGCAACGCGTTTGAAAACGTTTTTGCCTTTTGCATTGAATGCATTTTCAGGGATTCCTAGTTTTGCCATAAGCGGTTTAACTGCGTCTCCTTTTGCAGCGCGGAGGGCTTTCATATTATCAAATGTTTTGGCTCCACCCTCCATGGCAAGTTCTGCAAATGCATCACGAGTACCTGAGGTTGGAGGAGGTCCTAACACTTCAATTTTGGTATTGGGAAGACTGGCATTAATGTCTTTCCAGGTTTTATTAGGGTTATCAATTAATTTCCCATCAGTTCCCGGTACCATCTTGGCAAGAGCGAGGAAAATATCTCTTCTGCTCAGTTTCATGGGATGACTTTTTTTGGAGTTGGCAAGAACGATTCCGTCGTAACCAACTTTTACTTCAATGATATCTTTCACACCATTTGCCTGGCACTTGTCATATTCCGACTTTTTGATACGTCTTGAGGCGTTGCTAATATCAGGATGTGTTACACCGATTCCTGAGCAAAAGAGTTTTAATCCGCCGCCTGATCCTGTGGATTCAACCTTGGGAGTAGCGAATTTTGTAGATTTACCAAACTGCTCAGCAACTGTTGTGGCAAAGGGGTACACAGTGGAAGATCCGACTATGGAAACGTAATCTCTGGCAGTGGCAATATTTGTCGTGAGGACTGAACCGCCAATAACAGTTGCTGCGATAATTGAAATAGTTTTTGTATACATTTCTTTCTCCTGAATTTTGTTTGTTTGATGTTGACCACAATGAATTTATAGAGAAAAGGTAACAGACGAATATTAGAAATCTGTTAGTGTTCGATTTGTTTATGATCATTTAATTGCTACCAGCGGCGCTCAAATTTACTCCTCAGATATACCGCAGTTCCATTCATCAAAATTAGAAAAGTAAGCAAAACCATAATTGCAGCAGAAGTGCGTTCAACAAAGGCTCTTTCCGGACTATCCGCCCAGAGATAAATCTGAACGGGAAGTGCTGTAGCCGGATCTGCGATACTGGAAGGAATATCAACGATAAAAGCCACCATGCCAATCATCAGCAGTGGTGCACTCTCGCCTAATGCACGAGCCATTCCAATGATGGTTCCTGTGAGCATCCCGGGCATGGCAAGGGGTAAAACATGATGAAATACAGCCTGCATTTTTGATGCTCCCACACCAAGTGCTGCCTCTCGAATGGAAGGTGGAACAGATTGCAGGGCAACACGACTGGTAATGATGATAGTGGGCAGAGTCATTAGAAAAAGAACAAGACCGCCAACAAGTGGAGCTGAGCGTGGCAATTGGAAGAAATTTAGAAAAACAGCCAGGCCTAAAAGACCAAAGACAATTGAAGGAACTGCCGCCAGGTTATTTATATTTACTTCGATGATATCTGTAAGCCAGTTTTTAACTGCAAACTCTTCCAGATAGATAGCAGCACCAATTCCAATGGGGAACGCTAATACCAGAGTGATAGCAAGCATATACATGGAACCTATGGTGGCACCAAGGATTCCTGCTGATTCCGGTTCCCGAGAGTCGCCATTTGTGAAAAAACCAATATTAAACAGGAACTTAATTCGGTTTTGTGCTTTGAATGTGTCCACCCAGTCAATCTGCATATCATTCATGCGTCGATCCGATTCCGGAAGCTCACGATCAATATAGCTTTTCATAAGCATATCAATATCGTCATCGGCCAGTACCCAAACAGATAGTGTCTGACCAATAATGGATGGATTTTCCAGCACTATGTCCCGTAAGGTAAATGAGGCACCATTACTGATGATCCCGTAGAGTTTTTTCTTGTCCTTTCGTTTTTTGATATCAGGAAAAGCAGTTCTCAGGCTGGTTTTAATCAGGCCGTGGTAATTAGCTGTCGCAGGGTCTTTTACATCAAGCACAGCGGGATCAAAAAATACATCTATCTGTACAGCTGTTTGGAAAAAAGCTTTATAGCCATTCAGAAATATGGATGAGAAAAGGAAAACCAAAAAGAGCAGGCTGAACAGAATAGCAGACAGCCCAAGCATTTTAAAACGTTTTTCCTTTTTGTAGCGTTTGGCAAGACCTTCGCTAACGATCGTCATGGTTGTTTTACGTTTCATGTTTTTGTCACTCATATTCTTCTCTGTATTTCCGAACGATGTAAAGGGCCAGAATATTAAGACTTAGGGTCACCACAAAAAGCAGCAGGCCAAGGGCAAAGGCTGCCAGTGTTTTTGGGCTGTCAAATTCCTGATCTCCAATCAGAAGGGTTACAATTTGAACTGTTACTGTGGTAACAGCCTGTAGGGGATTTACGGTAAGGTTGGCTGACAGACCAGCCGCCATAACAACAATCATGGTTTCTCCAATGGCTCTTGAAACAGCGAGAAGAATGCCGCCTACAATTCCAGGAAGCGCAGCTGGGATAACAACGTTTTTAACTGTTTCAGATTTGGTCGCACCAAGTCCGTAAGAACCGTCACGTAAAGATTGGGGAACCGCATTGATAACATCGTCTGCAATGGACATCACGAATGGAATAATCATAATGCCCATGATAAGACCTGCTGCAAGGGCAGATTCTGAAGAGACCTCAAGTCCCATTGCAGTACCGGCATTTCTTATAAAAGGTGCAACAACAAGAGCTGCAAAAAAGCCGTAAACCACTGTGGGAACACCCGCTAAAATTTCAATTAGTGGTTTTGCCGTGGCTCGCATTCTTTTGGAGGCGTATTCGGAGAGATAGATTGCAGACATCAAGCCGATTGGAACAGCCACAAGCATGGCAATGGCAGAAATAAGCATGGTGCCGGCAAAAACAGGAACTGCGCCAAATTCGCCGGATGCTCCAACCTGATCAGCACGAATTGATATTTGCGGGCTCCAGGTGAGACTGAAAAGGAACTCAGCAACGGAAACTTTTTGGAAAAAACGTAAGGCTTCAAAAAGAACTGAAAGCACAATGCCGATGGTGGTAAATATAGCGATAAGGGAACAGCCAATCAGAAAATAACGTACAACCCGTTCCACATGGTTGCGGGCGCGAAGAGATGGGCTCAAAAGTTTGAAACCTGCCAATAGACCGATAATAGACAGAATAATTACTGCTCCACTTTTAATGTTGATTCCGGTTTGTTGGAGCTGCAAATAGTATTCTGATGCTTTTAAAAGTTGCGGATCAATTTGTCCGCCAAAACTGAGTCCCATGGACAGGTTTTTAATATCATTTAATACAAGCCCCAGACGTTCCGGCGGTAAGGTGTTGATTGCATCCGGCAGGGAAGAAAGTACCATGGATGAAATAATAGCAGGTTCCGCAAACTGCCAGACAAACAGGATAAAAAGACTTGGTAGTGCACACCACAGCGCAATAAGCATCCCATGGTAGGCTGGTCTGGAGTGTAGTTTGTGTACGCCACCCACTTTGCTCCCCGTTGTAAAAGCAAATTTTTTACCATAACTATAGCTGAAACTGATAAGACTCAGCAGTATGGTTGTAAGAATAGGATTAGACATTATTTGTGCCTCCTCTTATTCCGCTCAAAATCAAGTTTTCTTCTCACAATTGCACCTTCTACCATATAGATAATATCTTCAGCTATGTTGGTTGCCCGATCTGCAATACGCTCAAGATGACGTACAACAAGGTAGAGATTGAGAAAGGCTGTGGCATGCTCGGGAGCACGGTTCATTTCTTTAACTATCATTTTGTAAGCGGTACTACGCATGTCATTAATGTCGTGATCAAGTATAAATATCTGTTTGGCTGAAGTAACATCCTGCTGCACAAGAGCGTCGATACTGGTTTGTAATTCCTGTATAACTTTGTCTGCCATCTCCTGAAAATTGAAATCAAACTGCGGACGCTCAATACCGGCAAGTCGTTTTACTCTTTTTGCAATCTGCACCGCATAGTCACCGATGCGCTCCATCTCGTTATTAATCTTAATTACAGTCACTAAAAGACGTAGATCTCTGGCAACAGGTTGGTAAAGCGCCATTATTTTTAGGCACTCTTCCTCAATTTTGATCTCCAGCTCGTCAATTTTCCAATCTGATTTGATAATCATTTGGGACATCTCAATATCTTCAGTTTCGATTACAGAACATGCCTTGCGAACTCTGTCTTCAACCATGGAACTCATGGTGAGTAGTTTTTGTTGTAATCGATCTATTTCGTGGTGAAAATTTCTGTGCATTGCTTCTCTCATTTTCGTTAAATAAAAGTGTGTATTGTATGATTGATACAGTAGCGGCTGATTGTTCATTGCATGTTAAAGTTTTGTTAGGATATGGTTAGGAAAGAGGTATCTCTTGACGATTACGAGAAAACTTCCTTATAAATAAGCAGTGAAGGAGCACTACATATTTTATCTTTCTCACATGGAGTTACAAATGAGCAAAAAACATATCCTTATCGTGGAAGACGATGAAGATATTCAGCAATTAGTCTCTTTTAATCTGTTGAAGGCCGGTTTTCATGTAACCTGTGCTGATGATGGTGAGGAGGGCTTAGCGCAGATTGCCAGGAATGATTTTGACTGTCTGGTCCTGGATCTTATGCTGCCTGGAATGTCTGGCTATGAAGTGTGCAGTACTATTCGGGAAAATGAAGAGAAGAGTAAATTGCCAATTATCATGCTTACTGCCAAGGGTGAGGAAAATGATATTGTTACCGGCCTTGAATCTGGTGGTGATGACTATATTACAAAACCTTTTAGCCCAAAAGTTCTGGTGGCCAGAATAAAGTCTGTTTTACGACGGGGGGAAAAATGTGAAACAGAAAATGCAGGAGGAAAACCAGATGAAGATATATTACGTTTTGATGGCTTGGTAATTGATTTGGGGCATCATGAAGTGCGATTGGGAGAGGACATCGTTAGTCTGACAGTTACCGAATTCAATGTTCTTTATTTATTGGCAGCAAGACCCGGTTGGGTATTCAGCCGCCAGGCGATCATTGATAACGTTCGTGGATATGATTACTCAGTCACCCCCCGGGCCATTGACGTACAGGTATTTGGGCTTAGAAAAAAACTGGGAGAAGTGGGTAAACGAATCGAGACTGTACGGGGCATTGGATACCGATTCAGGAATTAAAACTAAAAATCATGCAATCAAGAAAACTGATCTATCATATTTTTCCGGCCACTATTCTGGTTACTGTGGGAGCGATGCTGGCTCTCATCTGGTATGGATCTACCAATCTCCAGCATTTCTATATGGATGAAAGTAAAACATCGATGCTGGCTCGCGCGTATTCCATAGAGAGTCAGGTGAGTGAGCTTCTGGCTGTAAATGATGTCACAGCTATTCATAGTTTTATTCAGAAGATAGCAAAAAAGACTTTCTCACGAATTACTTTGATTGATGCTATAGGGCATGTGATTAGTGACTCGCTAAAAAATCCGGATGAGATGGATGACCATAAAAACCGTCCGGAATTTTTAGAGGCAAGAGCAGAAGGGTATGGTTCCTCCGTTCGTTTTAGCAAAACAGTGGGGGAGAAAATGCTTTATGTCGCTATCCCACTTTATCTGGATGGTGATGACGAAAAAAAACAAATAGTAGGAATGCTGAGAGTTTCAGTTTCTGTTGCCAAACTTGAAAAAACCCTCGACCGGGTAAAGAAAGATATGGGCATAGCTATGCTGGTAGTGATTTTTGCTGCCGCCCTTATCTCGATTTATGTAAGCCGTCGAATCTCAGTACCACTTGAAAAAATGACTGCCGGTGCGGAACGTTTTGCCGTCGGTCAGTTCTCACCGCCTCTTTTGCCGCCTGATCATGTGGCAACTGAAATTGCAACATTGTCCCAAACATTAAACTCCATGGCTGATCAGTTGCAGGACAGAATCTCAACCATTATTCATCAACGAAATGAAGTGCAGACAGTACTGGACTCTATGCTGGCAGCGGTGTTAACCATAGATTCTAATGATGCTCTTGTTAGTTTAAACTCTTCGGCATCTGAGCTTTTGAGTCTTGATCATGGAAACAGTGTAGGAAAATCTGTTCAGGAACTGATTCGTAATATAGATCTTTTACAATTAATTGAGCGTGCCCACAAAAGTGGTAAAGCTGTTGAGAGTGAGATTGAGATACAAAATAGCAGCGGGCAAAGTCTGTTTCTGATCACTAACTGTGTGCATCTTTATGATGAAAATAAAGAACGATTCGGATTGCTTCTGGTGCTGCATGATGTTACCCGGCTACGGCTCCTGGAGAAGATGCGAAAAGATTTTGTCGCCAATGTTTCGCATGAACTGAAAACGCCAATAACATCTATCAAAGGATATGTTGAGACTGTTCTTGATGATGATTTGAGTGATCAGGAAAACAGCCGTCGTTTTTTGGAAATTGTTTTAAAAAAATCAAATCAGCTCAATGCTATTATAGACGATTTACTTCTGCTTTCCCGTATCGAGCAACAGAAAGAAACGTCAACAATCCTATTGCAACCGGGTGATCTTTGTCCTGTTCTCCATGAGGCTATTCATTCCTGTAGTCCACAAGCCACGCTCAAACAGATCGATTTACAACTGGAGTGCCCAGAAAATCTCTTTGCGAATATTCATGAGACTCTTCTGGAACAGGCACTGGTAAATTTGATTATGAACTCTGTGAAGTATAGCGATGAGGGCAGCTCTATTCTGATAAATGCCAAAAGAGAGTTGATACACGATCAGTTAAAGATTGTGATTAGTGTGCAGGATTTTGGAGTGGGAATTGAAACAGAACATTTACCCCGACTGTTTGAACGATTTTACCGCAGTGATAAAGCCAGAAGTCGAAAACTAGGTGGTACAGGGCTTGGGCTTGCAATTGTAAAACACATTGCACAGGCCCATAAGGGCGAAGTTCTTGTGGAGAGTGAATACGGAAAAGGAACTACTGTAACAATACTCTTGCCAGCTTAAAGGGTTTCTGTCTGACGCTTACGTTTTTTTAGACCCACATATTTGCGTTCTTCTGTTCGTGGAGGGAAGCTGCCTCCAAAAAGTAAGGGACGGAAGGTTATAAACTGATACCGTTTATCCTGTACGGTTACCAGAGGTGGCGCAAGATGGCCTTCAAAGTGGTCGTACCCTTCTTTCAGATTCTCCCAGAAGTGGATCCATTTTGAGTTTTTATAGTAGGTCATTTTTTGGCTGGTCATTTTAAACGGGAAAATATGAATGGGAACCTGATGTTGACCAGCAATTATTGCAGATTCGACAATGGCATAAATTTCGTCCATCCGAAAGTCGGTCATGGCATAACAACCCGCTGAAGAGCAACGGCCATGAATCATTAACAGTGATCCTGTACGTTTGTGGCTTCTGTCGTATTCGTTGGGGAATCCAAGATTAAAAGAGAGATGGTAATCAGAGTTTGGGTTCAGTTGGGTTGCGCCAACTGTATAAAAACCTTCAGGACTCTGCTTGTCGCCTTCCCTGATTTTAGGTCCTAATTTTCCGGAATTGTAACAGATGGAGAAAGTTTTAAAGTGATCGTAAGTCAGACCGTTACGTAGCCATACTTCAAGTTGT
>JAOZLM010000365.1 GCA_029934815.1 Desulfocapsa sp.
TGGAAATGTAAGTCGTTTTATTAGTAAGAATTGTAATTTGAGAACATATACTAAACCAGAGATAGAAGCAAGTGGACATAGGTTGCTACCTGGTCATCATAATAGGCTGGAACAGTTGGAACAATTAAACTAAAGGCGCCATATATAAACTATAGTTTACTTGAGGTGCTTATTAATACTTGCACCATTGCTTCTGGAACGAGAGGTGTCCCAACATTTTAGGAGTACGCACGATTTCCAGATCGGTTAGTTTATGCGTGAGAATCCGGATAAGGTAAGGGCTTGTAAGGAAATAACATGGCTGAAATTTCGCTTGGGTTTGTGTTGTATTTAAATGTTGTGATTAAGGAAAGCCGCAGGCGTAGCTGGCTACGTTGAGGACTTTCCGATTGAACAACATTTAAAGATGACACGAATACAAGATGCAAATTGGCCATGTTATTTCTTTACATGCCCTAAGCGAATACTCCGAGTCCAGAATGACAGACATGGTAGCTGAGTTTCAGTGGTAATCAACAAGTTTATTCTTCTGATAAACATCGTATAATTCTTTATTTTCTTGAATTAATTGTGGCCTATATTCGAAATCCTGAAGAAAGGCAATTTTTATATTTGGCTGTTGCTATGCAGCCAATATTTAGAGTACCAGAAAGATACATAGTCTTCCAGGCCTCTCAGGGATTAAAAGTCATTCATGGTAAACTATAGCATGTAATACAAACCTAAAGGGGCAGTCTGCACGTTTTCCAACCTCATGTAACGACCAGATTCCAACTATGATATACTTGTAGGCTTTTCAGTTATAGGATATATTCTCACGCTATGGTTTCGTCTCAGAAAGACTGGAAATCATGGCTAGTCAGAAAAAAATAAAAGGAATAAAGGAAAAATGAAGGAAATCTCAAATGTACACTCGTCCTTGCAGAATTCTTCTGACAGAAAGAGGACAGGATTTCGCTTACCATTCATGCAGGGCATACTGCCGATAAAGAAAGATCAAATTCCGGCCGAGATTATTGCCGGCCTAACATTGGCAGCCCTTGCTATTCCAGAAGTAATGGGCTACACAAAAATTGCCGGTACCCCAGTTGTCACTGGTTTGTATACTCTGCTTATTCCGACTGCTTTGTTTGCTTTGTTCGGATCTTCTCGCCATCTGGTGGTTGGAGCCGATTCAGCAACGGCTGCTATTCTTGCTACCGGTCTGGTCGGACTCGCTGCTACTGGCTCAAATGAGTACGTGGCGCTGGCCGCTGTGCTTGCCTTTATGGCAGCAGGGTTTCTGCTTCTGGCACGTATTGTAGGCCTTGGATTTATGGCAGACTTTTTGTCGCGTACAGTTTTGATTGGTTTTCTCACTGGAGTCGGTCTGCAAGTTGCACTGGGTCAGATCTCCGGCATGTTGGGCCTGAAAGGTGGCGGACACGGTTCTCTGGAGAAAATCATAAACGATTTTCAACAACTAGAACATGTCAACATTTATGCCCTGGCTATAGCACTCAGTGTCCTGATAATTATAATTGGTTCAAAAAAGATCTCAAAAAAAATCCCGGGACCATTGATCGCTGTAATCGGTGTGATTATCCTCAGTTGGGCATTTGACTTTAAAGAACATATGCATGTCCTTGGCAATGTTCCTGGTGGTTTGCCGCATATTGGTTTACCTGGAGTCAACTGGAGCCTGGAGCTGATCACAGAACTTGCGCCCACAGCATTTGCCATGTTTATAGTGATCCTCTCCCAGAGTGCCGCGACCTCAAGAGCCTATGCTTCACAATACAATGAAAATTTCAGTGAAGATACTGATCTTACAGGTTTGAGTATAGCCAATATTGGAGCTGGCCTTTCCGGCACATTTGTCGTGAACGGGAGCCCGACAAAAACACAGATGATAGACAGTGCTGGTGGTCGCACTCAATTATCGCTGCTCATTACTTCTGCTATTGTCCTGATTGTGCTCCTGTTTCTCACTGGACCTCTGGCTTTCATGCCAGAGGCAGTTCTTTCTGCAGTAGTCTTCCTGATCGGCGTTGAATTGATCAATATTGAAGGAATGCGCAGAATTTACACCCAGCGTCGTTCAGAGTTCTGGGTCGCGATACTCACCATGCTGACGGTATTATTTGTGGGGGTCAAAGAGGGTATCCTATTTGCGATTGTATTATCGCTCATTCAGCATACCCAGCGAGGCTATCGGCCGAGGAATTCCCTATTGAGTCCTACAAAATCTGGTTTTTTTCACACGGAACCAGTGAACAGTGGAATGCAAGCTCTTCCAGGACTGATCATCTATCGTTTCACTCATAGTATGTACTACGCAAATTCACAACAGCTCTCAGAAGAAATTATTGCGCTCGTGAATAATGCACAACCGTCGCTACGCTGGTTTTGTATCGACGCTTCAGGAATCGATGATGTGGATTTTTCTTCTGCTGAGACTCTGCGTTCACTTTTCGAAATTTTAAAAGGAAAAGGGATACGATTCGTTGTTGCCGAGGTTATGCCAGATGTTCAGGAATCTCTCCAATATAGTCTTCGGGAATTGTTTGGCGCGGATGCTTTTTATGATTCACTGGAAGACGTAATAGTGGCGTATCGCCAGCTACCAACAGCGAGACCACAGACGTCATAGCCGTACAAATTTATGTTACAAAGAAAGACTTATGGAATCATTTAATTACTGGATAGGCATGGCTGG
>JAOZLM010000083.1:0-2019 GCA_029934815.1 Desulfocapsa sp.
GCAGGAATGACCATGGCTGCTCTCGTTGGTATCTGGGGATTTGCCTGTCTCGCAACAGCAATGGTAAGCGTGGGACCTTTAAGTCTTGTTAAAGGGTTCTTGACCGCAGTTATTGGCTAATAATTATAAAAACACTAAAATTTAATACGGATAATACAATGAAAGAAAATACTTCAAAAACAGGATCAAGAATACTATTAGCAGCCGGTTCAGTAATGGGTCTCTGGGTAGCAGCAGCTCTTACAAGCGCACTTTCCGCATCTGGTTGGTCAGTAGGAACTCTGGCAGGACAATACATGTCAGCAATCGGAATGGTAAAACCTCTGCATACTCTGGTTGATTATTACACACACATTAAAGGTATTGAGTATCTGATCTGTGTAGCCTTCTTCGTAGCATTCCCAGTTTTCTTTAAATATGTAAACAAGGCTCCAGCAAAGGTTACAGCGGCAAAATAACAAACTTGCAATAAGGGCACTGCCCTGCATTTCTTAACTCCTGCTTATCGGACGGTACATTCGATAAACAGGAGTTTTTTTTTGAGGACGGTAGTCCAAACCAAAAGACCTCGCCTCAAAAGTATGAAAACTTGAAAAGGACAGACACAGCGGGTAAAGTACAGCCCATGAAAAATCCAAATTCACCATACACACTTCATTGTAAATCATCGGACTGCAGCGCACGACGGGGAGAAGTAAAAACCCTGCACGGCACTGTTCAGACTCCTATTTTTATGCCTGTTGGTACCCAGGCCACCGTAAAAGCTGTCACCCCTGAGAATCTAAAAGAGATGGGCGCTCAGATTATCCTTGGCAATACCTACCATCTCTATATCAGACCGGGTCATAAACTGATAAAAGAATTTGGCGGGCTCCACAATTTTATGAACTGGGATCGGCCGATCCTTACAGATTCCGGCGGTTTTCAGATATTCAGCTTAAAAGAGCTGGCTAAAATCACTGAAGAAGGTGCAGCTTTTCGCTCCCACCTTGATGGCTCCAAACTCTTTCTCAGCCCGGAAGATGCTGTACACGTTCAGGAAGCACTGGGATCTGATATTATGATGTGTCTTGATACTTGCATCCCCTACCCCGCCAGCCGGGAAGAAGTTATACAATCAACGGATCTCACAACCCGCTGGGCCAGACGCTGTCGGGAAGCACAATCTGATACAGGCCAGTTACTCTTTGGTATTGTTCAGGGTGGAATGGACGCAGAGCTTCGAAAACGACACGCCGAATCACTGATCGATATAGGTTTTGACGGCTACGCCATTGGTGGCCTGTCCGTTGGCGAAGAAAAACAGATGATGCAGGATATGACGGAGGCTACAATCCCTCACCTGCCGGAAGATTATTCCCGCTATTTGATGGGAGTGGGGACTCCTGAAGATCTGGTGGAAGGTGTCTATCGTGGCGTAGATATGTTTGATTGTGTGATGCCAACCCGCAACGCACGAAACGGAACCATGTTTACCTCAACCGGCAAGGTTGTGATCAAAAATGCCAGATACCGTGAAGATAAAGCTCCACTTGATGCAAATTGTGATTGCTACACCTGCCGAAACTACTCACGGGCATATCTGCGGCATCTTTTTGTGAGCAGAGAAATCCTCAGTTATCATTTAAATACCATCCACAACCTTCATTACTACCTGAGTCTTATGCAAAAAATGCGCACAGCCATTGAAAACGATAGCTTTACAGCATTTCGTAACGATTTTTATGGCAAGCTGGAGACAGAGTGATTACGATTGTGGCGTCGCTAAAACTCTTCATTTTCTTCGTCACTACAAATTTGCTGTCGCTACGACGTGCTTAAAGTACGCCTCGCTCCATCAAATTTGCGTTCCTCGAATATGAAGTTTTTTTCTTAGCCATCTAGAATTTTACTATTACAATTTTTAAAATGAAAAATATTTTTCAAATAAATATGGAGGAATTACCATGACTGGAGTCGCATACGCAGCAGGCCCCGCCGCAGGAGTAGGTGGTGCCGGAGGAATTGCATCATTTATCC
>JAOZLM010000083.1:2119-8911 GCA_029934815.1 Desulfocapsa sp.
GCAGCAGGCCCCGCCGCAGGAGTAGGTGGTGCCGGAGGAATTGCATCATTTATCCCCCTTATCCTTATCTTTGGCGTTTTCTACTTTATGCTTATCAGACCACAGCAGAAGCAGGCCAAACTCAAGCAGCAGTTTTTAAATGAGATGAAAAACGGCAATAAGGTTGTTACTTCCGGTGGTATCCACGGAACCATCACCGGACTGACCGACACCGTTGTCACCCTTGAAATTGCTGAAAAAATACGCATTAAAGTATCACGTAATTCAATCAGTGGCCCCATCAACAAAGATGGTTCTGTACCTGTAATAGAGAAAAAAGCAGGCGGTTGAGGAATCGGCGGCAATTGCTAATACTCTACAGGTTGTAGAAATTTAGGGCAGGACTTCCTTTTGGGGGTACTGCCTTTTTTATTGTTCTTTTTTCTGAGCAGTTCTCAGTAATTTTGAAAAATCCTGTTCGCCAAGGAGTTGCATACGCAAATCCACCCGGCTTTGCTTCCTCAGCTCAGCAAAAGGCAGCTGCTGGCTCACCAGCCCTTTTTCATACAAAAGTTCATCAAGATGGCCACTGACTACGATTCGCCAGTCCAAAGGTGGAGGATCATCAGGATTAATTGCTTCCGTGTGCAAAAAAATAGCTGTGGTACAGTTGCGTGTCAGTGCGTTATAAAATTCAGGAGTCGCAACCAGGCTGTTCATCTCCTCGATATAAGCTTCCAGCAAAGCACGTGTCTTCTCTTTAGAAACCAGCAGCCGGTACAGATATACCCGTTCTTTTCTGAAATTCGTTCGTAAACGGATAAGGTCTTTTTCATCCGCCGCCACATAACTCAGTTCAAACTGTTTGAAAAATCCTTTTACTGCTGAATATTCCTGATGAATATCTTTTCTGGTTTCAATGGAGATTGCCAGATGCTGATCTTCACCAAAATCCCAGCTCATAATTACATGGGCGATATGATCAGATGCCCAGTAAGAGAGAAACAGATCCAAACCTTCAATCTTATCCAGATTATATTTTCTTGATTCCCACTGGTCGTTCCCCTGCCACTCTTCTGTTGTTTTGTCTTTTTGATTATATTTAAAATCCCGGACATTGTGCAGAAGCAGTGTATCCCCCTGAATTTCACCGTGGGGTATACGAGCCACATCAGCAGCCCACTCTTTATCGTTTGTTGCTTGCAGTGTCTGCCACCAAAAGAAAAAAACTGCCAGACAGACAAGACAAAGAACCAGAGCTTTGTAAAACCCGCGAAAAAACCAGAAGCATGCAGGCAATAAAAGTACAAATCCAAAAGCCAGATAAGCACGCAACCATTCGTTAACAGGAAGGGCATAAAAGAGCGCCATGCTACACCATGCCCACACCAGCAGCAGACAAAGAAGCACTCCCCCTCTAAGTATTGTGCACCCAATCCCGGGCTTATTTCGCATGTTCATCCTGTTCTGTACTCACATCGGGCTGTACTTCGTCAGCACTTTCAAAAAGAGGTGAGACAATATGTGCAGGCAAAGCAAGTGTTCTGTAAAGTATCGAAAAAGGCATCGTCGCGACCTCCTTGAATGCCTTGTGTTCAACCCTGGGATCTGCCAGATCACCCGATACCTTTACTGCAATGGAAGGATGCTTCTCTTCACCCGCCAGGATATACCCAACCAGTGGAATTTTACGCATATTTTTCTTTGACTGCGTGATAAGATTCATATTCATCTCAATTTTTTTCTCCGGAAAATCAACCACTCCCTTTCCGGTTATGCTCAATTCCGGCGAATCAAGATCCATGGAATCAATTGTTGCAAGCCCACCCACCACCTTCATGCCCACAACAGCAGTAGTGACATGCAAACCGCTACTGCTGTACCTTGGCAGACTGAAAGTGATAAGGGCAGGAATGGTATTCACAAATGCCAGAATATTATTCAGTGTTTTAAAATCTTCCAGTACTGTGTCCTTCACCTCGATTAGTACGGAAAAGTCAGCATATTCCCCTTGAACAGCAACAGCCATTTCTCCATTACGGACTCTTGCATCAGGGCTCAATGCATTCATAAATGTATCGTTCAGTTCATCACCCTGCAAAGAAAACTCCTCTCCTTCCATGGCAATCACTATTTTCCCGGGGCCTGAGAGCAGTTCTATATCAATTTTGTTATTTATCGAACTAAGTGTTAAAGTTTCTGCAATTACCTGACTATCAGGGGAAAGATAGAGACCGGAATCTGTTGCAGTAAGAGTAGTTGTGATACTGTTTTTTTTCTCTTTTTGATCGGCTCGAGGCTCAATACACTCTTTGAAGAATTTTGAAATTGCAGGAACATTATACGAAATCTGTTCAGAATTGATTTCTAGAGTATCTTTATAAGCAAGGCTTACTTTTCCATTGATATCAAGCCGCAAGTTTCCATCTTCCACAGTTCCCGATATCCGGTATTGTTCGATGGGGGTATTATTATGGACAAGAATGGGATAATGCCAGGGGATATCGGCCTGAAAAAGATAGGGTGCTCCATCATCTGCTGAGCTTACTGTCACCTCTCCGCTGTCGACCCTAAACTGTTGCAGCAAAGGTGAACGATCGTGAACGCTTTTCAGATCACTCACATAAGCCGACCACTGCTTATTCTCACCTGTCGTCACTTGCAGACCAAGCTCCGGCACTGTTATCTGTAAATGCTGACCGGCACCGTCAAGCTGAAGAGTAAAAGCTTCAGGAGTAAGCAAACGCTCCAATCCTTTCGTTCCCAGAAGAGGATCTGTAATGGAGTATTCTCCTTTTTGGAGAACAGTATTATACGAGCCGTTGATTCCGCCCTCAAAGAAATTTCCATACGTTAGTTTGTCACTTGTAACGGAAAGAATATCTTTACGGAAAATACCGTTGGAATTGTGTAATTCCAACGGCACATTTGCAAGAAGCCATTGTGACTGTGAGCTATGCTCAATTGTCAACCCATCATTATATGATATCCGAATCGGTGTATCACCACTTTTTAAAAGCATCCCCTTGAGACTGAATTCCTGTAAAACACCGTGTAAGTCAATCTGTTTCTTTTTACCAGCAAAGGCTCCGGCAAGTTCTGCCCGAATAACCATTCCATGGGCACTGTTTCTCGCAGACAGCCGGGTTGGCGACAAAACTCCTGAGTAATCGTCAAAGACAAATGGTGTCGTAAAAGATCCCAGATGCAAAGACATAGCATTCCATTTCCAGAAAGACTCGCCAGCATCCACGCTCATACCTTCCGGTCTGATCTGATATTGCAGTTTTGGATGTACAGTTGATGTATCGAGTGTTAACGCCGAATCACCCACTGGTACAACAAGGTGATGCAATACAAAATCAAGATCACCTTTCTTACTGCCGGCATCAAAAAAGCCACTTATCCCGGCACGCAGGGTTTTTCCGTAGGCAATATCCAATTTATCAATAGTAATATGGCTATTATTCAGGTTTATCTTTGCGTTTTCAACGGCGTAAGGAGTCTTGTCGTATTGGACAACACCTTTATCAATCAGAAAGCTACCCGTTGTAATAATTTCCTCATTATTCAGATTGATAGCAAGGGTCAGATCCGTTTTTGTCTTCCCTTCCGTTTGCAGGAATGGGAGTGGAATATTGTAATATTCCAGCAGATTCATAATATCCGCATTGGCAACTGCATTGGTGAGGATATAAGCCGTGAGTAGTATATTATCAAAATCATTAAAGTTGATATCCAGCCAGGAATCTTCAGTATCCTGACCGTAGAAAGTGGAATTATGTGGGACAATACCAAGAACACCCTGTCTGAAAGTGACATCGGTATAATTTGCTTTGATGGCTTCAAGCCCCGGTGCAAAGGTGTACTGGCAGTCTTCAACTCTCACCTCGGCATAAAAGCTTTCAAGGAGATGCAGCGGGTTATCCCACGGGAAATTTCCTTTTAGAGTTTTCAACTCATAACGGCTGCCTGTAAGATATTCGGTGATCCAGCGCTGAATATTTTGAGTGAGGCCAAAGAGATCAACAAAGGGTGTAATTGTGGTTATTTTCCCGTTTTCTTTTCCCTCGAAAGAGAGCTGTTGCTGATCTGCTGAGAAATCCAGGCTCACAGGCAAGGAATCCGCAAGGGTAGCAGTTAATTTCCCATGGGCTGTTTTCGCGGCCAGATCGACACGTATTGCACCGGTAGCCCGGGACTGGAACTGTTCACTGCTTAAGTCTTTTATTGTTACAAGTAACTCACCGCCATCCACTTTAAGGAGTGTATGGACATCAGCATAAGCTGAGGTGAGATTAAAATTCCCCACTGAGGATGTATACAGAAAATCAGCCTGAATATCTCCTGCTGTAATTTCCTGTACAGAAATCTTTGCAAACAACCGATCCACCCACTGCAAAAGAGGGATTATTTTTTCAACGCCACTTAAATCAAGGGGTTTTTTTTCATTTATATCTTTTGTTGCATTCAGTGATACGTGTTCAATCTGCAGCTCAAGTTTATTGTGCCACTTGAGGCTGATATTTGTGAGTGTGGCGGGAGTTGTTTCCAGATTGTCTATGTGAATGCCTTTTTTAAGCAGCAGTCCGCACGTAAGTACCGACAAGATAAAACAGGCTATAAGGATCATCACCAGGCGTTTCATTATTACTCTTTTGTCTCAGTTTGCAATCGTAAGACTCGTTCTTTCTGCTTTTGCATAAGAGAAGGAATAACTTCAAGATAATCATCCGGAAAATAAAACATATCGACTCCTGATTTACTAATTCCACCGACAAGACCACGCTCTTCAGGGCTGGCATTAAAAAATAACAGCATCAACAGATCGGTGCTTACCCAGGTATTGCTGTACCAGAAATCATGTCCACCTCCGACATTTAAAGCCCTGGAGCCACCAACATCAATCACATCCAGATCAGGAGTAGCCATTGCTGCAAGTATTTTTTGCATCTCTGTGTCATCCAGTTCACTGGCATCCGGCCTGCCCAAACTTGACATACCGTTTTGCATTGCAGCAAGCAGCAGAATTCTGTCATTTCCGTTGAGAGCAATGGTTGTCCGGTCAACAATATCTCTAAACTTCAGATAACGCTCCACAAAGGCTTTAAAAGCAGTATCAGGAGCAGCAAAGTAAACTTCTCCTATACGAAGGCGCTTTTTCAGTTCCATTGAAGAAAGGTCGGGATACTGATCGTGCACATAAGCAAGGCCCGGTGCTACAACCTGAGCTCCCGCACTGTAGGCAATAATATTAATATGCTCTGCTTTTGTATGCAGGGAAAGGATCTCCAGCAAATGAGCAAAAGCAGGGATGGTCTTTTTAGCATGCAGTACATCAACCTTATATTTGAATAAGTTTTCTGCAGATGGCCATGAAAAAGTAAGAACAAGTGCATTGTGACCGGTATAATGAAAGAGTTGTGCCCCTTGAGCAGTTGCACGGTAAAAATTAGAATTCGCACCGTGTACATAAACGGTTATCTCTTTTATAAAACTGTGATCCAGCGCTGCATTCACTTCATGAAAAAATCCCTTTGCCTTGTCAGAAACCTTTAGCAAGTCATCATCCTTGTGATACATGGCCATGGGTTTTACAAACTGCTGGGTGAGAAGGAGATCTTTTTTCCGCTCACTGCTTAATGACTCACCGTAGAGCTCATTCCAGCTCATGCCATCTTCACCAACACTGTGAATCTGATAGCCAAGCTCAAGTGTATCAGAAGGAAATATGGTGTACCCGGTAGAATCATTAATCTTATCGAATGGGATTCGATTGGTAGCATACAGGGTGTAGAGCAGATTCTCGTCAATATTTTCTTCAGAAAGCAGAAAGAACTGACTGTTACTGACTATACCCACAGGTGCCGGCATAAGATACACTTTGGGCTGGCAGCCAGACAAAAAAGGCAGCAGGAGCAACAGCAGAAAAGCTTTAAAGGGAAAACGTTTCATAAAAAACAGCCCTACTTTCCACTTGGAAAAGAAAACCAGTCATCGCCGGTTACCGGTGGAGGTGGATTTACCTCGTGCTTAAATGATCCATTTTGCAGGAAATATAATGTCTCATCCTGCACATAGTCATCATCCATTATAAAAGGGTGGGTTTCGTGCACCACCAGGAAATCATGCATTCCCTCCAAACGACTGCGAGCAACAGAGACCTTTCCGTCATCCTGCCCGGGAATTATCTTTGAGAGCCAGTAATCAAAAATGACATAGCGATCTCCTGTTATAACTCCCACCGGATAATCTGCGGGTCCAAGACGATTAGGGAAAGAATTTTCGTCGGTGGTTAGTTGCTGTCCGGCAGGACCGTTTATCCATTTATAAAGCCACCAGTCCTTAAGACTATCAGTAGCTTCACTTCCCTGATTTGGCGGGCTGAGCATCACAACCCGTCCCATGTTTTCAGGTTTTATGGCCTTGAAATTAGCCCGCAACACAATCCCGCCAAGAGAGTGGCTGACAAAATGGACCGAAGTTGGATTAAACTGCTGACACTGTTCAAGGGCTGCCGGGAAATGACCACTGACAATTTCTTCAATGGTGGCACGGGTTGAAGGATACCCTAAATTTACTGTGTGGTATCCTTCGGCCACCAGCCGTTCCTGCATATCGTCCATGGAATGGAGGGTTCGTCCCATGCCGTGGACAAGAACAACACACTCATCAAGGGAACGGCTGCGTGTTGGTTTCTGAATAGAGAGACCTGTTTTGCTACAACCTGAGAGAGAGCCTGCTGCTGCAAGTGTAAGAAGCAACAGGCCCGTAACCAGGATGGATTTATCAAATATTTTATACAGTTTTATA
>JAOZLM010000366.1 GCA_029934815.1 Desulfocapsa sp.
AAACAATCAACACAACGGCCTCCCTTCAGCAAAGTTTTGCTGAAAAGTAGTCTCGCCTTTCTGGCCATGATGCCCCTTCTATTAGGAGTAATTGGCCTGGTCGGTCTCTTTCAGGTTCTGGTAACACCTGAAATGCTTGCCTCGTTATTTCAGGGAACACCCCTGCTCGACACACTACTTGGAACACTCACAGGTGGAATATCAGCCGGGAACCCGATAGTCAGTTATATTATTGGCGGAGAACTTTTAGAACAGGGAATTTCCCTTTATGCAGTGAGTGCGTTTATCCTTTCCTGGGTAACCCTGGGTTTAATTCAATTACCTGCTGAGATAGAGGTATTTGGTGGTAGATTCACCCTCTACCGCAATATTCTCTCCTTTGTTTTTGTCATGCTCATTGCTGCGGCAACTACTTTCAGCCTGCAGGTGATCGTATGAAAAAGCAGGACAAGCCGTTCACATTTCGTGGTAAATACCTCTTTCTGGCAGTCTTTTGCCTGTATATTCTCCTTTTTCTGTTCAATAGCCAGTCGGCGTTTCTTGCCCTGCAAAAAAGCATATCTGTGCTGACTCGAATTCTCCCTATCATCGCCATGGTTATCTGTTTTACCGCCTTACTCAATTTTTTCTTACAGCCTAAACAGATGGCCCGCCATCTCGGCCATGAAAGCGGCATCAAGGGATGGTTCTGGTCCCTTCTTGCTGGAGTTGTCAGTCATGGACCAATGTATGTCTGGTATCCCCTCCTTGAAAATCTACGTGAACATGGCATGAAAGATGAATTGGTTGTTGTCTTTTTTGCTTCCAGGGCCATTAAAATCCCACTTATTCCGGTGATGATAGATTATTTTGGTCTGACCTTTACTCTTCTACTCTCATTTTATATGCTGTTTGGCGCTCTTCTTCAGGGAATTTGTATGCAGTGTTTACAGTCAAAAAAAGTACAGCAGTTATAAAATATTTGTAATTTATTCGGGGAACTCTACATGCAAAAATTTTCTCACCATCGGGAACAGGTAGAAGAAACCATTAACCAGCTCCGTGAATTGATTAATAAGCTGCAAAATATGGAGCAGGAATATCTCAAGCAGGAAGAAAAACTTTTAGTTATTTCCGAGTTTGCCAATGACTGGGAGTACTGGCAGGCACCTGACGGGCATTACAGACATGTCTCTCCTTCTTGTAAAATAGTCACAGGCTACAGTCCGCAGGAATTCTATGACGACCCCGATCTGCTAAAAAAAATTATTGATTTTGATAA
The DNA here is from genome assembly GCA_029934815.1 of Desulfocapsa sp. Classification (GTDB taxonomy): domain Bacteria; phylum Desulfobacterota; class Desulfobulbia; order Desulfobulbales; family Desulfocapsaceae; genus Desulfocapsa. The sequence continues at coordinate 1,262 of JAOZLM010000366.1, forward strand.
CTGGGAAAGATGGAAAGCCCATAGTCACAGTATGGCAAAAAACGGACTGGTAAATCCCATTGAGTTTAAAATCCACACAAAAAGTGGAGAATCGAGATGGATTCATCATATATGCCAGACTGTGACCGGTAAAAAAGGTGAAAATCTTGGCGTTCGCGGAAGTAACAGAGATATAACTGAACTGAAGATCTTACAGAAAAAGCTCAAGCATATGGCCGGGCATGATCTCCTCACCGGCTTGCCCAATCGTTCTTTATTTCTAGAACATCTTGAACAAACAATCAAAGAAGCAAAACGTAACAGTACGATGTTTGCTGTGGTCTTTATTGATCTTGATGATTTCAAAGAGATCAACGACACCTATGGTCATGAGGCAGGCGACACAGTCTTAAAAAAACTAGCCCGAGTGCTGACCGAAGCAACGCGGGCAAATGATATTGTCGCCAGACTGGGTGGCGATGAATTTGTCGGAATCTTCGACGTCAGTAATGATGAGGATATAGAGATTATCCAAAAAAAGATATTTGATAATGTACTGAGTGAAATCCATTGTTCAACATACCAGATCACCGTTCATGTAAGCCTGGGGGTAAGTATCTACCCACGAAATGGAACAAATGTGGACACCCTTTTGAGAAAAGCTGACCAGGCAATGTATCAACAAAAAGTGATCAATAAAGCAAAGCGAAACAGTAAAAAATGATACCAGAAACTGAAAATACAAACAAACAACCAGCAGACGAAACGGTGGACCAAATACTGGGCTTCCATAATGATGATCTTCTCATTAAAGACCTTTTTGAGATAATGAATGAAGTGCTTGCCAACCGCGATCTTTCCACCTACAAACATACCCTTCGAGTAGCCCAGATTGCTAAAGCAATAGGAAGTGAGATGCAGCTTTCCAGGGAGGACTTAAGCATTTTAGAACTGGGTTGCCTGGTGCACGATATTGGCAAGACTGCCATCCCGGATGATGTGTTGCTCAAACCCGATCTTTTTAATGATCAGGATCGCCGCATAATGGAATATCACCCGCTTATTGGGGCGAAACTTTTTGCTCCAAGACTCCAAGACGACCGTATTACCAATATAATTCTCAGGCATCATGAACGGCTGGATGGCAGCGGATATCCTCAAGGATTACTCGCACCTGAAATCGATCAGCTATCACGGATTGCTGCAGTGGCAGATGAGTTTGAAGCACTCACCAGTAAAAGGCCTTACAAAGCATCATTTTCAGTGGAAACTGCCCTTGGCATTTTACAGTATGAAGCAGGAAAAGGAACACTGGACAGCGAGATTGTCAACGCCTTAAGGAATATTGCCAGGTCCCTTGTTCTTCAGGATGTGACGCTGCAGCCAACCGGAAATTTCATGGAGGAAATTGAACATTTCCGAAGAGATTCGTTTTTCCGCGACACATTGAGTG
>JAOZLM010000367.1 GCA_029934815.1 Desulfocapsa sp.
ACTTCAAATTTGCTGTCGTTACGACGTACTTAAGTACGCCTCACTCCATCAAATTCGAGTTCCTCGAATATGAAGTTTTTTACTTAGCCATCTGCAATCTTACCCTTTTACGAGTTTATCTTTATTGATGGATTCGTAAAAAACTTCATCTTCTTCGTTGCTACAAATTTTGATTTATTTCAACGTACCCGTAGTACACCGAAATAATAGAAAATTTGTGCGCCTCAAATATAAAATTTTTTACAGACCCATCTTTTATTAGACTTTTAGCAAAGTTATCACTTCTAAAAATTATTAGAATACAGGCTTCAAACAGTGCGCATAAACACGTCTAATAAACTCAAAAAACACGTCATAGTCAACTCATATCGGGAGCGGATTTGGAAAACCGGAATAATCGACCTTAATAATAGTATTTTTTCTTTTGTTCCCTCTTCGAATTTGCTATGAATAGCTACAAATTATTTATTTTAACATCACCCCTTTCCAGAAGGAACAATCATGCATAAGATACTACTCTCATTCGTTGTAACAACTTTATTCCTTTTACATACATTTGGAGATCCCATAATGGCTGAAGCAAAATTAGACGATGGACTGTACGCCAAGTTTGTCACAAACAAAGGCGACATCCTCTGCGTACTTGAATTTGAAAAAACACCCATCACTGTTGCAAACTTTGTTGGCCTTGCCGAAGGCACCAAGGAACTTGGCGGCGGAGCAGGAAAAAAAGGTGTTCATTTCTACGATGGCCTTAAATTCCACAGAGTAATCGACAATTTCATGATTCAGGGCGGTTGCCCACTTGGCACCGGCACAGGTGGCCCGGGCTACACCTTCCCCGACGAAATTGACCCGACCCTCAAACACAGTGGCGAAGGAATCCTTTCCATGGCCAATGCAGGACCCGGCACCAATGGAAGCCAGTTTTTCATTACCCACAATGCAACTCCACATCTCGATGGTAAACATACCGTCTGGGGACATGTGATTGAAGGAATGGACGTTGTTAATAAAATTGCTCAAAATGACACCATCGAATCTGTTGAGATTATTCGCATTGGAGCAGATGCCAAGGCATTCAAAAGTGACCAGGCTGCATTTGACGCACTTGTTGACGGCCAGGAATCCCGTGCCCAGGAAAAAGAACTTGCCGCCATGGAAGATTCAATGGAGCAAATAAAAGGCCAGTGGCCTGATGCCATCACCACCGAATCCGGCTTAAAGTATGTTGTTGAAGCGGAAGGTGCTGGAGATACTCCAAATGTTGGCGACATGGTAAAAGTACATTACACCGGCAAGCTGCTGGACGGTACCACATTTGACTCATCTGTTGAACGTGGAACCCCCATCGATTTCCCTGTTGGCCAGGGACGTGTAATAAAAGGTTGGGATGAAGCGCTTCTCGCTATGAAAAAAGGTGAGAAACGTGTGCTGATCATTCCTGCAAGTCTTGGATATGGCCCATCAGGACGCGGCCCTATTCCACCAAATGCAACTATGGTATTTGATGTGGAGCTGATTGATTTCTAAAACAACCCTCATCCACAACGGAGAAATTTGCAATGCGTTGTCCTAAATGTGACCACTCCCAGGCTTCTACAAAAAAAGAGTGTGACTCCTGCGGCCTGATATTTGCCAGATATAATGCTGTGCAAAAGCGAAGGAAAAAAGCAGAAGAGGACGACGCAATTGCCAGAAAATCCGGATCAGGACTAAAGCTCTCTTCCGTGGCTGTACTTGTGCTTATTGCAATATCAGCCACGTATTATTTTACCACCCGCCCGCCATCTGACCAGCAACAGAACCTGCAAGTTGCAGCAAACAATACGCCCGCAGCTACCGTTGCTATTCCAGCAAAAGCCGCTACCCGGAATCAAAGCACCAATAAAAAAACAAATTCTGCACACCATGGCCTCAGCATTGCCAATGCCGGACAAGCCACTGTTTCCATCGAAACGCCTTTTGGCAGTGGTTCCGGATTCTTTATTCGCGACGAATGGATAGTCACTAATCGTCATGTTATTGAAATGGACACTGTAAAAATCCAGCAGGCAAAAACAGAACATGAAAAGGCCAAAAGATACGCAGACCTTGAAGAACAAAAACTAAGGGGATTCAGGAAAAAGCTACACACAATCCCTGAAGGACCAGCGAAAAGTCAGCTCATTATGATTATTGAGCAGAAAGAACAGGAACTGGGACAAACACTGGGGAAACTGCAGACTATAGAAGAAAAACTTGATCGCCTTGACCAACCCATCCACGCATCTGATATCAAAATCATCCTTGCTGATGGCAGTGAGTATTTTGCAAATTACCTGCTGGTAAGCGAGAACTATGATCTTGCCATTCTTTCACTCTTTGGCAGCAGCCACCAGATACTGAGTAAAGGCCCAAGGTCACTTTCTCAGGGGGACAAAGTATACACCATTGGATCACCTGTCGGTCTGCGTCAAACCGTCACATCTGGGATTTTTTCAGGATACAGAAAAAGGAAAAGTGATGACCACGTTCTTTTACAGACAGATGCTCCGATCAATCCCGGTAACAGTGGCGGCCCGCTTATTGATGAATATGGCTATGTTCATGGTATAAACACTTCTATTCTTGCCAATACTGAAGGTATTGGTTTTGCCATTCCTATTGATGCTGTTTTTTCGGAATTTTCTTCTGCGATACAATAAGAT
>JAOZLM010000084.1 GCA_029934815.1 Desulfocapsa sp.
AAGAGTAGTGGCAGTATTTTTTTAATCATCGGGATTCTCCTAAGATATTTTTTTAGCTGATTACCACTATCTCGTCATTCCGGACTTGATCCGGAATCTCTCCCAAAACAGCATGTTACGTTGAGATTCCGGATCAAGTCCGGAATGACTAAAGCCGTACCTGAGCTTTAATAGTAATCATTTTTTTTAAGAAATGACGGACTCTAAAAAATACTACCACATCGTGTGCATCTTTAAAAGTATCATCTGTCGTATCCTTTATCTTCTATTAAGTTATCTCCTCTGGCACTACGCACCGCAAGCTCATCACAGCGTTCATTTAAGGGATGTCCGGCATGGCCCTTGACCCAGTGAAAATTGATTTTCAACGCACTTGTCAGGTCAAGAAGTTGTTTCCACAAATCAGGGTTGATAGCAGGGTTACCGTCCGATTTTTTCCAGCCACGTTTACGCCAGCCCTTCGCCCAGCCCTTGCTGATTCCATTTACCACATAGCTGGAGTCTGAAAACAAAGCAACGGGTCTGTCAGTTTGTGGAAGAGCTGCAATTCCTTTAATACAGGCCATAAGTTCCATGCGGTTATTGGTGGTGTGGATATAACCGCCATGCAGTTCTTCCTTTTCCCCATCTTTTACGATTACCGCACCGTAACCGCCGGGACCGGGATTTCCGATTGCCCCGCCATCGGTGTAGATCTCGATACAATCGTCGCTGAGCTTTGGTTTTTTATATTCTTTAGGGCTGCTTTTTTTGGAAGGTTTGCCTCTTTTTGCAGGTGTACCGGGATCTTTGATCCAGGCCTCTGCCTCGGCACGACTGGGAAAACCTTTAAATCTTGCCCCGCCAAAACCTTTTACCTGGGCCTCTGCTGTCGGCCAGTCGGTGTATATTCCCGGTTTTTTGCCTTTCGCTATTGCATAGAATTTCTTTTTCGCCATTATTTTGTATCCCTAAACACAAAAAACCGTCTAAAGCATTTGCTTCGACGGTTTTTGAAAAGTACTCTAATTTGAAGTGCTAGTTGATCATGGCAATAACAAAAAGACCAACAATAACAACAGCAAAAAAGATTCCAACTTTAATATAGATCGTGTGATCTTCTTCGGGTGGTTTGTGTGCGTGTCCACTCATGATATTCTCCTCCTGAAAGAATTCGTACAAATCGATGTGAGTATATGAACAATTTTGTAGCAGTTTGTCGATCTCTTTTTTATTTTTGCTTCAATTAATTGTGGGCAGGAATTGTATTTCTTCCTGAATATTTTTATCTCTACTCTCCCACAGAGGACATGCTTTACGAATGCATTCTTTGTTTTTCAGGTATTGATCACATTCAAGCGAATCATTTGCCGTGAGTGAAATGTCCAGCATTTCTTCCGAAAGTTTTGCTGTTTCAGTGAGTGCCAGCCAGGTTTCACGCTGGCAACAACGGCCGCCTTTATATTTTGCAATTTGGGAAAGTATTTTTGCACTAAAGGATTGTGCAGTTTGCCTGGGCGATGGTGTTAAAGGTGTTGCGGCAAGGATGCTGGAAACAGCAATTCCTGCGCCAATTGCAGCACCACATGCACCCCAGAACCCGCATGCACCGCCCGGGATTTGAGCACCCCGGTCTATGCCGGTGTTGATGGTTTCTTCTGTCAGTTCACCACCGCAGTTACGAAAAGCCGCCAGTATTATACCGGGTATCATGGCGTGGTGTTCAGGGCCATGCATGGGAATAGCCGGATGGCTGCGGATAAGTTTCAAAAGAGCAATAAGATCTGTTTCACGGGTTTTGTGGCAGATGCTTTTGGTCACCTCCAGTCCGCTTTCCCGGTGGCAATTGTCACAGACAAAATGATCTGCTTCGCAACAGGCATTGGCTGGAAATGTATGCCCGCAAAAGCTACAGGAGAGCTCCCGGATATCTGTGAAATAATGCAGTTCTGCTCCGCACACCATGCAGCCTTCTGTTTTCTTTTCCGGCGTGTCGCAACAACTGCTTTCAGGTTCGCAGCAGCCTGATTCCATGACGCTGATATCTGTCTGGGGCGCACAGCAGGAGTTCTCCATCTGAATATTGGTCACTGCTCCTTTGTTATCCAGCAGAAAAACCGAATCCCCAAGAAGGGATGCTTCCTGCGACGAGATTGTGGTTACTCTGCCTTTTGTCAGTAGTGTGCCGGATTCTGTGTAGATCGCACCATGGGGGCCTCTGTACACAACCTGCACTGGCTCACTTTGAATAGTTTCAGCTTTAATTGCCTCATAGGTGAGGGAAAAGAAATCCATCCCTTCCACCTGACGGTAGGGAAAACGTTTGATAAAACGGATGGAAACAAATCCTGCTGCTTCCATCATTGCCACCAGCTCTTCCTGCTGCATGGCACCACCAAGACATTCGCCCCGGTAGCGGACGTTATTTCTTATTTTGGCAGGGATCGCACCGTCGGTAACAATATCAGAAACGACAAGCCTGCCACCCGGTTTCAGGATGCGGTAAATCTCCTGATAGGTCATGCGTTTATCCGGGCTGAGATTTATCACACAGTTGGAGATAACCACATTGGCAAGATTCTCTGCCAGCGGGATCTGCTCCAGAAAGCCCTTTTTAAATGCTACATTTTGATAGCCAAGCCGTCCGGCAACTTCTGCTTTTGCACTATTTGCCAGTTGCAGCATTTCATCGGTCATATCGATACCGAAAACCTTACCATCCTTCCCCACAGCTTCCGAGGCCATAAAACATTCAATTCCACCGCCTGATCCGAGATCAACAAGGACTTCACCTTCTTGAGGTGCTCCGTCTGTTACGGGACTACCGCAGCCATAGGAGTGTTTCTTTGCAGAATCAGGTACAAAATCAGCTTCCTGCTGGGCGGGAGCCAGAGGATTTATAATATCTTCATTGGCAGTAAGTGCCGCCTCTCCGTAAAATTCACGAACGGAGCTATGGCCACCGCTATCAGAGGCCAAAGAAATAAGACAGTTGCAGTGCGTAAGTGATACTTCTGTTCCCTCTTCATCTTCTTCAGGGCAATCGTGTCGTACATCTCCCATACGTAAAAGAATGGGTTGCCCTTTGCTTGAGTAGATTGCGGCTTGATCTGCAATTAGCTGGATCGCTATTTTGTTATACAGCTCAACATAAGGGTCGTGCCCTATCCATTTGCCGCCACTCATCAGGCTGTGGTCAATATCGCCGCCACCCACCAGAAATTTTAGAGGATTAGCCATATATTCTGGCGATTCTACGAGGCTGCTGTTACGAATATCCTGTAAAATTTTGCTGTTGTTCCATACCTCGGCAAGACCTGAATCGAGGTTGCCGCAATTACACTGCTCCAGGCCGACCAGAGCCGGAGAGGGATAGACAATTCCATCGGGGCCAATGGCTAAGGATTCCCAGCCGGTATTGGACAGATCGTAACGACTACCTGGAGTCGAGAAAACCTGACTGCGTAAGGTCTCGATATTATCTATTTGCAAGTGTAAACTATCTGCCAGCAACCATGCTTCTCGTAATTTCGGATAGATGGCCTCGGGCGTTAAAAACTGTTCTTTACTACCTTTCCCACGGATAAAGTGATAGAGCAGATGAATACTTGCGGCTCCCAGGCTTGATGCAAGTTGTACAAGCTCAGGAAGATCATTGATATTTTCTGAACTGATTGCAACGGAAAGGGTGAATGGAATATCCGCTTTTTGCAGGGCATTCAGATTTGTGATCAGTTTTGTGTAGCTACCAGTGCCTCGTAAACGATCATGGCTTTTTTCAAGACCATCAAGACTCACCTGCAAGTGGAGCCTGTCCATGGATTGTAAAATCTCAAGAGATTGCTCAAGAAGCATGCCGTTGGTAAGAACAGCAGCATGGCAGTCCGGGTTGTCCTGAAGAAGATTTTGTAAAAATGGAAGAAAATCCGGATAAATAAACGGTTCGCCACCGGTAAAAGAGAAAAGTTGGCAGCCAAGTGTTAACGCTTCATCAACTGTTTTTTGCAACAGTTGCGGGTCGATGCTGCGGCTTTTTGCAGGAGATGCAGAAAACAGACAGTGGCGGCAGCTGAGATTGCAACTGTCTGTCAGATGAAACCAGCACTCTTTTAATGCTCCCAGTTTCAGTACAAATTGTCTTCCGTGGTAGTTTGCAGGAGATTCTATCGCTAAAGCGTTTTCAAGGAGTTTGCGACTATACCAGTCCTTATCACTGCACTTTTCTGTCTCGAGAATGGCAGCTGCTTCTTTGGAAACAACAATCCAGTCAGGAATTTCTGCCTGAATTAACAGTACCGAATCGTGTAATGCTATCTGTTGCCAGCCCTTCGGTACTGCAAAACGCTTTTCTTTCATCAGGCGTCTCGTTCTTCCTGCTCAATTTTCGGTGGAGTTGGAGGAGGCGTTGCACTCTGTTCGCCATTCAGGCGTTCTTCATAAACAGATAAGATAAAAAAGGTGGCAAGAGGCTGAGTAACAAGTACCGCCACAGCGATGGAGCCGCCCAGTGCAACAATCACCATATAGAGAATCATTACAATAAGCTGATTACTGACGGGAGATTTGGTGGCCATACTCCAGGACTCTTTGAGGGCATCTATAAGCCCCATCTTTTTATCCGACATAAGGGGCATCATATAGATTGTGGCAAAAACAAGAAATCCGGCAATGGCAATACCGGGAAGAATCAGCATTGCAAAACCGAGTATGGTTATCAAGAAAGCAAGGAAACCAAAAATAAAGAGTGGCAGGAAGAGCCGCATTTCCGAGAAAAGATCACCTATTTGGGGAGCCCGTCCTTCCCGTATTGCCAGTAGTAAAGACTGCATATAACCGGCGGTGGTGACAGGTGCCAGGATTCCGAGACTGAATGTGATGACGACTAGTTGTACCAGGGTGAGAAGAATTACGGGTACAATAAATTGCAGGGTATTATTCCATGCATTTTCGAGATGTTTTTTAAAATCCATGAGTTGAGAATCCTTTTTTAATTGAAGTGAAATTAGCCCAGATAACGCTGATTAAAGCGAACTCCGACGTAAACACCGATAAGGCTACCTACGAAACTACTAATGTAGGCAGTCATCAGTCCGACATGTGCTCCAAGCCACCAGCCAATCCAGCTGAAACAGGTTATACTTATCAGCAAACATATTGTTTTCATACAGTAGTTATTATTTTATTTTAGTAAAGGACTTCCAGTGCTTGCACAAGACTTTCAACAGCTTCAATTTTAAGGCCTTCAATGGGTTGCTGTGGGGCATTGGCTTTGGGGATTACGGCTCGTTTAAAGCCATGTTTTGCAGCTTCCTTTAATCTTGCCTCTCCGTTGGCCACCGGTCTTATTTCACCGTTCAGTCCTATTTCGCCAAAAAACAGAGAATCCTGTGGGATAACTCTGTTTTGCAAAGAAGAAACAATGCCCACCATGGCAGCAAGATCGGAACTGGTTTCATCCACCCTGATTCCACCCACCACATTGACATAGACTTCATCACTGGCAGTGGCAAGCCCTCCATGTTTGGCAAGAACTGCCAGCAGCATGGCAATTCGGTTTTGGTCGATACCAACAGCTAAACGCCGAGGGTTACCAGACTGGCTTTCTGTTACTAACGCCTGGATTTCGACGAGCAAGGGTCTGGTCCCCTCCCAGATGACCGTTACGGCACTTCCTGATGCTGGGGCGCCTGAACGGGAAAGAAACATGGCTGAGGGGTTTTTAACCTCTTTTAGGCCTCGGTCTGTCATGGCAAAAAATCCGAGTTCACCCACACTGCCAAAACGGTTTTTATCTGCTCTTAAGATTCGATACCTGGCATCGTCGGTGGAAGACAGTACCACCTGGGCATCCACAATATGGCTTAGCGTCATGGGGCCTGCAAGGGTTTGATCTTTGGTAACATGCCCAACCATAAAGATTGACGTGCCCGTTGCTTTTGCGTAATGAGTTAGAGTGGCGGCCGATTCACGCACCTGTGAAATTGAACCGGGAGCAGATTCGGATGCTTTTGTGTGCACCACCTGAATGGAATCAATCACCACAATTTGCGGTTTTTCCTGATCCATTATTGTACAGATTGTTTCAACAGAGGTTTCGGCAAGCATCTTGATATTTGCACCGGGAAGCCCAAGTCGGTCAGCCCGTTCCGCTATCTGCTGCGGAGATTCTTCTCCGGAAACATATAAAACAGGAACGCCATTTGCCGCACTGTTGGCAAGGGCCTGAAGCAATAGTGTAGATTTACCTGCACCCGGTGCACCACCAATAAGCACAACAGAACCGCAAACTATCCCCTGCCCCAATACCCGGTTAAATTCCACAATACCGGTGGATAATCGTTCAGCTCTGCTGCGATCAACTTCCGAGAGCAGTTGGACACTGCTCTGTTTTCCGGAATATCCTCCGGCTTGTCTTGGCGAACTTCTGCCCAGTCGTACCTCTTTGACAGTATTCCATTCCTTGCAAGCGCTGCACTGCCCAAGCCATTTTGTGAAATCCGCTCCGCAATCGGTGCAGACAAAAGCCGTTTCCTGTTTTTTTGCCATGATGAAAATATATAGTAATTATTTAGGGGTGAAACCTTTACTCAGGCTCGAATTGATCCTATTATATGCACCATGAAAAATAATACCAAACAAATCTCAGCACCAGCTAAATGGCTGCCGCTTTCCTATTCACTGGCATTTCTTCTTCGTTCCAAGCGTTTAATGGCGTGGAGTGCAATGTTAATTCTTGTCACCTTTGCATTTACCTGGGCGGGATATGCCATCACGGTGGATTTTGTCGACGGACTTACCGGTAGTTTTTTTCTGGCAGAACCCGAAACCAATGGGATCTGGGGCTGGACAAAATACCTTGGTTGGGAAGTGATGCACTGGTTCTTTCTGATTATCAGCCGGATAGTTGCCTTTTATCTGGCATTTCTTCTTGCCTATAGTTTATCAGCACCCGGTTATGTATTTTTAAGTACTGCAGCTGAGAAGAAACATGAAGGCTTGGAATTTGAAGCGGATGCAGCCCTCAATGTTAAAGGGTTACTGATTGATTTATGGGAAGGACTGAAAATAGGAATGTTCGGCATCGTGGTCACTATTGGAGCTTTAATGGCCAATTTTATTCCCGGCGTGGGGCAGATTGTTGTATTTTTGTTGTATTGCTACTACTCGGCACTGATGTTTGTTGATTACCCTTCTTCACGCAGGCGCTGGAGTCTGAAACGCAAAATAAGCTGGTTGCGAACACACAATAAACAGGCGTTTCGTCTGGGAGTTTTTCCTGCAATTGTCAGTATGGTGCCGGTGTTGAACATCTTTTTTATTGCCCTTCTTTTTCCGCTGATGACAGTGCATTGTACCCTGAATTTTGTGGCTATTGAAAAACACGATAAAACAGAAACATGATATTGTGAAATGGCTATTGCTCGTCAGGTAGCAGTTGCAGGAACTAATGCAGGGCTGCTTTGGGCGGGAGTAGGTATCTTTTGAGCTTTATTTTTTATTGGTCGTTGAACGTAACAACCAATGGGTGTAGAGCGATTTCGCATACGTAATTCTTTTCGTTCGCAAAGATCCATCTGTTTGGGAAGATGCTTTCGGGTACGTTCTCCAATTACGACTTCACCACCACGGGCATGTTTTTCCAGTCTGGCAGTGGTATTTACCATATCACCAATAACGGTATAATCCTGTCGATTGCAGGAACCAACACTTGCAAGAATTGCATTGCCGGTATTTATGCCGATACCCACCTGAAAAACAGGTTTATCATTCTGTTTTCGAGCTTTCATAAGGGTGGCTGTGGCTTTTTGCATTTCCATGGCAGCACGTACTGCGGATCTTGCACCGTCACGCTCGTCAGAGATGTGTCCAAAAACAGCCATTATCTGGTCACCTACGAATTTGTCCAGCATTCCGTTATATTTAAACAGAATTTTTGTCATCTCTCCAAAAAATTCATTTAGCATAGCCACTACGTCCTCAGGGTCCATATATTCTGAGAGGGTAGTAAATGAACGAATATCCGCAAACATGACAGTGACACATTTTCGTTCATTTTTGAGAAGCTGGCCGTCACCGGAAGTCATAAGTTTTTCAACAAGATCGTTGCCAACATAGCGGCATAGTTTTTCCCGGAGCCGGTTCTCCTGTTCCAGGGATTCGTAAGACTCGGAGAGATCACTTGCAAAGGCCTGTAGCTGATGACTTCTGCTTTGAATATCCCGTTTAGCGTTTTGCAGTTGCTCCACAACAGAGTTAAAATTGGAGGCGATAGCATTTAATTCGCCATCAACGGTAAGATCTTTAATATATGGAAGTTCGCCGGTATCAGGAATTGCCGTTTTGGCGGCAAGATCAGTCATCTGGTCTGAAGACTTTCGCAGTAAGGTAAAACCCATGAGCATACTGAATAGTACCAAAGCAGCGCAAAAGATCATCAATGTGCTGGGGCCATTATTAAATTCTTTGCTGAAAAGATATGCTGTCAGCAGGAAGGGAAGTATTCCCATCAATGCCAGACTGATTTTTATTTTTCGGTAAAAGCTTATGTCTTGATTTTGCACAGGTGTCATTTTTGTTACTGCCATATCCGGCGATTTTTATAAAAATAAACGTAACTATTCAGCAGCACTCCAACTACGTCCATTTTGGCCTTTTCGAATAGCACAAGTATGCTTCAAAGCCCAAAATGAACGAATTTGAAGCACTGCTAAACAGTTACAGATCCGAATTTAACCTAATTTTGATGAGAGGCTGAATGGTTACAAATAAACTTGATTACCACTAAAGCTCAGCTACTGCCTTAGTCATTCCGGACTTGATCCGGAATCTCGTCGGAAGTAGCTGTTTTCACAAGATTCCGGATCAAGTCCGGAATGACGGGATCATGGAAACCGACCAAAACTGAGATTCGATG
>JAOZLM010000368.1 GCA_029934815.1 Desulfocapsa sp.
ATTGTAAAACCGGTTCAGGTGCGATATGTGGTGGCTCGTTTTGATGGTTTGCTGCAAAAGGTTTTTGTCGAGCCGGGTGATCGTGTAGAAAAAGAGATGGAACTGGCTCTGCTTGACGGACGGGAGCTTGAGCTTGAGTTGCGTACCATCCACGCCGATAGCGCAAAATCTCTAAAAACACGAGACAACTATATGGCTGGTGGCAACGTGGCAGCGGCTCAGATAGCCCTGCTCGAATATAAACGTTTGCAGGAGCGTGAATCGCTGCTTCTTGGCAGGCAGCAACAGCTCTCTTTGCAGAGTCCTTTTTCTGGTATTGTGCTCAGTGGGGATCTAAAACAATCTGAAGGCGGCCCGGTGGCAAAGGGTGAGGTGCTGTTTGAAGTAGCTCCCCTTGAACGGGTTCTTTTACAACTTCTGGTTGCAGATGAGGATATTTCCTACGTTCACAAAAACTTGCAGGTGGATGTTCGTTTTGATGCCTTCCAGGGAATCTTATGGAAAGGAACTGTTAGCCGAATCGCCCCACAGTCTGAACTTGTGCAGGGAGAAAATGTATTTCCGGTTTCTTTTGAAATTGAAAACAGAGACGGTCTGCTACTTCCCGGTATGCAAGGATACGCCTCTGTATATTGCGGGAAGAAAAGTCTGCTCTGGATTTATTTTCATAAACCCTGGTACGCACTCCGTCGCCTTCTTACATCTCTTCTCTAGCCATGTCAGAACCCATTCCCCGACTTCGTGATGATCTGAAAATTACCCTGCTTGAGGGAAGCAGCACAGATACTTACGTTATTGAAGATCCCCTACGGAACAGTTTTTACAAGATAGGCGGGCGGGAATATCGTTTTTTATGTCGCCTCGACAGTATAAATAATGGAGTCATGCCTTCAGAAAGTGAAGTAAGTAAAGAAGAGGCAACGACAATCCTTCAGTGGCTGGGATCAAAACAATTACTGCAAAAACAGAATGAAGAGTTGATGCAGAGCCTTGAGAATGCGGAACAGCAAGGCAGAAAGAAAAGTCTGCTTGCTCGTTTGAATCTGATCTCCTTTCGTATTCCCCTTTTTAATCCTGATCCATTTCTTAACTATTGTAATCGCTACCTCGGCTGGCTTGCGGGCCCTGTTTTTTTTGTTGTCTGGTTACTCGCCGCTTTGCTGGCTGTTGCTTTGCTACTAAGCAACGGAGAACGTTTTTTTTCAGAGGGGTCAGGCTTTTTTGCCCCGCTTAACCTTCTTATTCTGACCGTTGTCTGGATAGTACTCAAATTTCTCCATGAATTATCCCATGCCCTTGCCTGTAAACGATATGGCGGCGGAGTCTATGAACTCGGGGTTTTGTTCATCCTCTTTATTCCACTGACTTATGTAAATGCCTCATCATCATGGAGCTTTTCAAGCCGTTGGCAGCGCATCCACGTAGCAGTTGCAGGAATGTATCTGGAACTGTTTGTTGCCTGGCTTGCCATAATATACTGGGCTACGCATATTGGAACTGTGGGCGGGATGCTTGCTCATAATACCGTTCTTATTGCCGGGGTGAGTTCCTTGTTGTTTAATGCCAATCCGCTGATGCGTTTTGACGGCTATTATATTCTTTCTGATATAACGGCTATTCCAAATCTATATTTTCGAGGGCTTGCCGCATTTCGAAATTCTGCCATGCGTTTCTGGCTGGGAATCAAGGGGGATACAGAGTCACAGCAACCGTCACTGTTTGTCAAAGCTTATGGCATCGGCGTCTACTGCTGGCGTATTCTGATCCTTTTCAGTCTGGGCTATCTGGCAAGTAAGATGTTCAGCGGTTGGGGCTTGTTAATTACAATGCTTGCAGCAATTGGTTGGCTGTATCAGCCTGTTGCCGGTTTTATTGCAAAAATTCCGCAGTATCGTACCGGGAATCCATCGTTTGCATCACATCTCACTATACGTCTGGTGCTTACTGGGAGTGTCGCATCGCTTCTTTTATTTGGTGTTTCCTGGAAGAAAAGTATTACCATTCCTGCGGTGGTACTTTTTGAAGAACAATTTTCCATTCGTGCTGAAACATCCGGTTTTGTAAAAAACGTATTTGTAAGACCCGGAGACCAGGTACAAGAGGGTGAACCTCTTTTGCTGCTTGAAAATAGTGGCCTGCAAAGTCTGGCGCAGGTGATGGAACTTGAAACGCAGATTATGGAAGTAGAAGAGCGTCAGGCGCACGTGCAAAGGAAATATGGTGAGCTGCAAATTCTTGAAGAACGGCAAAAGGTACTGGCAGCGCAATATGCAAATGTGGAAAAAGACCGGAAAGCACTAACTATAGTGGCTCCCGGTAGCGGAGTTGTGGTTGGCGAGAAACTTAAAAATATTGTTGGGACTTATATCAGCAAAGGACAGGAACTGTTTCTTCTTGTGAAACCTGAGAACAAACAGCTACTAGCCTCTGTCAGTCAGGATGATGTGGAAGCATTTTTGGGGAATGTGGGCGGACAGGTGGATGTTGATATGAGAGCGTCAGGTCTTGGAAAATTCTCAGCTATTATAGAAAGAGTCGCCCCCACCGCATCTCGTAGCTTACTCCATTTCTCTTTAGCTGCAAATTATGGTGGGCCATTTGATGTGAAACCATCAACAGATGCAGATCATGGATTAATTCTTTTTTCCCCTCGCTTTACAGTAGCATTGCAACTTCCAGATAAGA
>JAOZLM010000085.1 GCA_029934815.1 Desulfocapsa sp.
GCCTGCATAAATTGTATGAGTTTTCGGTGTCCTGCCGGAAACGCATAATCACTCAGTTTATCAAAAGGAAGCCAGTGAAATTCCTGAGCAGCATGAAGTACCGGATCGCAGTCATCCTGTTTAAGGCTTACTAAAAAACAGTGCAGGGTGACTTTGTATCGGGTGTAGTGATGAATGGTTGTGGTGATTTTTGCATCCACCCTGACTGCAAGTTCGGTCTCTTCCAGATATTCACGAGTAACAGTTTCTTCTGCTGTTTCCCCTGTTTCCATTCGGCCTCCCGGGAATTCCCAGAGCGCGCCCCAAACATCATCGGCTAAACGCTGCTGGATAAAAATTAGCCCTTTGTGCAGCAAAACTCCGGTGGCCATATTAATAGGGATAGTTTTAGTACTTTTTTTAGGAACCGGACGTTCAGGGATAAGGTCATATTGCAGTGCCAGACAATGCGCAGTAACAGGGCAGGCAGAGCAGTCTGGTTGCTTCGGGCGGCAGATCAGAGCACCCAGTTCCATCAGCGCCTGATTGAAATTCCTGGCATCACATTTTGGGAGAATGGCCTCGGCTTTCTGCCAGTATTCCCGTTTTGCTTCAGGGCTTCCCGGTATAAGGTCAATATTGAAGAGTCTTGAAAAAATACGTTCAATATTTGCATCCACCACCGGTACATTCTGTTCATAGGCAATGGAAGCAATTGCTCCTGCTGTGTAAGGGCCGATTCCCGGTAGAGAAAGGAGGTCTTTTTTGTTCTGCGGAATAGTTGCGTTGTATTCTTTTATAAGGATTTTTGCTGTTTTGTAAATATTTCTTGCCCGTGAATAGTAACCCAACCCCTCCCAGCATTTTAGAACCTGGTCTTCGGAAGAATCAGCCAGAGTCTGGATATCCGGAAAGGATTGCATCCAGCGATTATGGTATTCTACTACTCTGTCCATCTGCGTCTGCTGCGCCATGATTTCAGAAATCCAGATCTGATACGGTTCGTAATGCCGCCGCCAGGGGAGGGCTCGCTGGTTTGCTGCAAACCAGTGGAGCAGGGATTGTTGGAGGGACGAGAGCATATTATTTTTGTGTGTCGGGAAAATGAAAAGGGTTTATATTTTCCTTTGCTCGTATCCAGTTCAGGGTTTTTTGAATTGATTGTATCTGGAGTAACCTATCAACAGCCTTTTGTTTTCCCGGAAAATCCAGAAGAATAAGGCCTAAAATCATGGTGAGCAATCCCTGACCCGGCAGAAATAACATAAGCAGACCTGCCGTCAGTAACAGCGCCCCAAACAGATACCGAATGAGGCGGAGAAAAATAAATACCAGTGGGTGCTTATCCTCCATTTTGTTGTGTTCATGGAAGTGGAGAAAATAGTCGTCAGGTAATCTGTAAATAATCAAAGGGATAATCAGAAGACTCGCAAAAAAGCAAAACGAAGAAATCACGGCAACCCAGGTAACGAGATGTCCGTAATCGGAGAGGAAGTTTTGGATCATTTTTTTGCAAGCAGCCAGAGTCGCCAGGTGTCGCTCTTTCTTCTTTCCAGAAGCTTTAGTTTGTCCATTGGCAGGGCGGCCAGAAGTTCCTCTTCCATGGAAGGAATAAATCCGGAAATAAGATAGTATTTTGCCTTCCAGAAATCAGGATTTTCAAAGAATTCAAGGAGCAGTCCTTTGTAGAGATTGGCCACAACCAGATCGACCGATGTGTCGGGAAGTTTGGCACGAAGATCAGCTTCTTTTACCTGTATCTGCTGGTCACAATCATTTAACGTTACATTTTTCTCAGCAACAGCACAGGCAAATGGATTATTGTCATAGCAGCGAATATTTTCCACACCAAGTTTTGCTGCCCCAATGGAAAGTAGTCCTGTGCCGGTTCCAAGATCCACCATACTCCGCACGGCTGTGGAATCAGAGGTGATAATGTCACTGATTACCTGCAAACACAGTCTGGTGGTGGGATGAAACCCTGAACCAAAAATAACACTGGGATCAAGATGTATGGCAATTTCACCTTCCTGTAACTGCAGTTTTTCGGTCTCCCACAGCGGTGCAACCACAAGAGGATGTACTGAAAAAGTGGTTATATCAAGCCCTGCTTCCCAATCCTGATAGTTGAGGTTTGCTTCGTATAGAATTGTGGCGTCACTCCGTTTACGAATCTCCTCTATTAATGCCTTCTTTTCTTTATGGAAAAAAAGGATTGCCGTATCATCCTCAATCCAGGTGCCGATAAGGTCGGGATCTTCAATGACACCAAGATCTGTACGATCAAAATTATAAACGTATAACTGGTCGTAGCAGGTATAAGGAGGTTTCAGCATGACTGGTTTTAGCTCAGTTTTTTGTTGATGCTACTTTAAGATCAAGGCTGCTGCCAGTTCCCGGGGCCACCTTTTTTATCAACGGAGAGTCGTTAATGGAGATCCGTGAGGAAGCAATTGCAAGGCTGTGGATGAAAAAATCGTAGGTGATCAGACTTCTTTCTTTTGCCAGTTGCAGTAATTCCTTGTCACTAACGGTTTTTGCCTGTGCCGGCGGGACGGTTACTGCCTGTTTTATACGATCCGCCTGAGCATCCGCAAGGCCTGTTATAGACAAGGCAAGAGCTGGGTGTGCGGCCAGTAGTTCTGAATAGCGAATGGCCAGCTCTTTGCCAGCCGCATTTATTTTACTGGTGCCGGGTTGAAAGCTAATAAAATTATTATCCTGAAGGTCGTTGAATTCCCGGTCAAGGAGCAGAGGAGCATAAGAAGCTTTAATCACAGTTGTTTGAAAGTTGTCTACGGCTTCCTGAAAAAGAGATCTGCTGCTGTTCTTACGCTGCACGGAAAGAGCGAATGTCCCGCTGCTGTCTTTTAATAGAGCAAGAGCAAGTGCGGTATCACTTTTAGCAGAGAGCGGTTGAATATTACTGAATTTAAGATCCGTGCTGCTACTGGTACCTGAATCGTTCTCCTGGTATTTGGCCTGCAGACTAACGCTTGCAGTATCCGTTTTTAACCCATTGTTTTTTAGTTGTTTTGCTAACGTGTGGAGGGGCAAATCACTGATATTGAGACGTGCCCGGTTGTTTTTCTTCTGCTGGAAGAGAAACGTTGAACCGGAAAATTGAAGTGTTGCATCGGCAATGTTTCCATCAATATCAAAAGAGCTTATCCCGTTTTCGTTACTGTTCAGATTGTTAATGTGGCCGCTCAGGGAATGGATATCCTCTTTCCACTGCGGAGTTAAACGGGTGTCAAGCAGGGTGACAGTGCCATTGCTGAAACTTGTTTTGTTTATGTGGATAGGGAAGAGTGTTTTTGCGTCATCATCCTTTGATAAAATGTTTTTAAGAGCACCTGAAACCTGCTGCAATGGAGATTCTGTACGTATTGTATACTGCAGTTGCGGATTCTGAAGGGTAAGATGGTCACTCTTTAGAGAAAAGGGACTGAATGTGCTTTTCATTTTTGTGAGATCTGCAGAGTCCCAGCTTAAAAGGCTTGTGTCGTTTTTTAACTGTAACCGGCCGTCACTGAGGCGCAGATCTCCAGCAAAAGAGGAGTCCGGGTAAGTAAAGACACCTTTCCCATGGAGCATGGCTTCGGAATGTTGCAGCAATGGCCACTTTTGAAAATATGGAGAAAATAGTGCAGAATCCATATCGGAAAATGCGATATTTGTCGTAACTGTTAACGGGAAAAAGCTTATTTTTCCACGAGATTTGACAACACCTTCCTCACCAAGTTTTGCAGTAAAGATAAAGTTTTCCGGATTTTTTTTCTTATCCAGCCTGTTTGCCTGGAATTTGACATCTGAAAACAGGATTGCCTGTTTTTGCGCTTTTTGCGGCCTGATGTTAAGAGCACCCGAGAAATCAATTCCTCCAATTTCAGGTCGTGTTTTTTCGCCAAACACATGGCTAAGGAGTTGTGGGTATTCTTTGTGGGTTAGTTCCAGTGCAGCATTCTTCAGGAATATATTACCGAGTGAGAAACGAGTTTTCTGGCGACCAAGCCGGGTAAAGCGGACAGATTCAGCCTTGAGCCATGTCGTGTCTTTTTCAGTGATTTGCAGGTTATGAAACTGCAGCGTAGCATTTTCCAGATTGTAGGTAGTTGATGCCTTATCCACGGTCGAGAGACTCAGGTTGCCTGTGAATTCAGAGCTTCCCGTAACCTTACAATCAGCACCAGTATATAACTGTGCCAGTATCGCTTGGGCAGGAAACTCATTGAGCAGAACTTTTCCTTTAAGTTCTCCGGCTCCGGTCAGTTTTCCCTGCCAGGAAAAAGAACCTGGTCCCACAGCCTGTTCGCCGCTAACATGGAAGCTTCCACTGGAATTTCTGCGGTCAAAATCATTAATGGAGAGTTGCAGGGCGTTCCAGATAGAGTCTTTCTTATCTGTAAAAACCAGACGACCCTCATCAAAGAGAAGCATGTCAATGGTGAGTCCCAGACGTTTGGAAGAGGGGGAGCCAACAGCCAGGAAATTAGCAAGCCCCCTGGGCAATTCTTCCTGGCTGGTAATGAGTTGTGGCTTTTTGGCGATAATTGTTTTTATGCGCAGCAGTCTGTTTGCAGGAGTGAGTGTTGCGTCAATCTTAACAACGGGCAGGCTGATTTTATTATTGCCTTTTCTTGTGTGCATCAGCAAATCAGAACCTGTCATATTGATATCAATGGATATCTTCTCACCCTGCTTTTCCTTTGGACTAAATCCCAGCTCGATATTCAGATCGGCAACGCCTTTCGTAAGTATCAGAGGGAAATCATCAGGCAAATAAGAAAGATACGAACTGAGTTGCAGGCTTTTTATGGAGCAGTAAAGTTTGGTCTGAAAGTTCTTTCCATCCTCTAAAGCAATCTTTTTTCCATCAAGCTGAATAAAGCTGCCGTTAATTAAGGCTGAAAAATGAGGGAGGATATAGTCTTTCAGTTGAAACGAGAAATTTGAAAGCGTTGGGATTGCCAAATGTAACTGCTCGACAGTGTGTGTGTTGCCTTTTTCCTGGTCGGTGAACAGGATACGACTGTCGCTGATATCAATATTGTTGAAAGAAAAGAGGAATGGCAGATTTGTAAAATCAATTATCTGTTCCTGATTTTTATCTTTTACCAAACGGGTCAGAACCGGAAGGTTATAGTGCTTATCTTTAAAGCGAGTGATGTGCAGCGAGAGATTCTTGACAGTGAGCGTGTGGCAGACAAAGCTGTTGCGTAAGAGCGAGGTGAGGTCTATATCAATAAAGAGAAAAGGAATCTCAAGTAGTGCTTGTCCGGCTGCTGAGTCTGGCAGGTCTGCTTTGATATCATTTATTGTGAGCTGAAAATTAAATGGATTCAGCTTCACATCGCCCATGCTGAATTGCAGGCCTGTGGATTTTGCCAGGTATGACGGCAGGTATTTCTGCAAGGCCATGGGAGCGAGATACGTCGCAGCCAGGAAATAGAAACCGACAAAACATGCAGCAAGCGTTGCCCACAAAAATGCACGGTTTCCTCCTTTTTGCCTCCTTTTGGGAGGAACAGGACGACGAATTTCTGGCTTTTCCTCTGGAGCTGAGTCTGCCTCTTCGTTGATGGAAATGGATCCGTAACGATCAGACATACAAATTTGTTGTGGAAGAAAACGGATTTACTTGCATTTGTTATGTTTTTTGCAATAAAGTTAAATACACGGACTTGACGTATTGTATCTTTTGACGACGCCATCAAAGATGTCAAACCTAACACTGAATAGTAAAAACCTCAAAATGAAAACGAATGGATAGCCGCAAACGTATCATTTTATCATTGTCTCTGGCACTTTTCTTTTTGGTGGCTGGAACCTGTGGCTATATGTTTCTTGAGGACTATACACTGCTGGAAGCAATGTACATGGCTGTAATCAGCATTACCACCGTTGGCTTTGGGGAAGTGCGACCCCTCTCTGACAGCGGGAGAATATTCACCATGTTTCTGCTTCTGTTTGGTGTGGGAAGTCTTGCCTTTGCAGCACATGCCTTTATTGAATCCATGATAGAACGGGCTTCAAACCCGGTGCGGGAGAAACGAATCATGCAAAAGAAGATTGATCGTCTTGAGGATCATACCATTATCTGTGGGCATGGACGGGTGGGTGCTGCAGCCGCTGAACATCTTGCTGATGCGGGAAAGGATTTTGTGGTTCTTGAGAATTCTCCGGAAGAGATTGCCGTATTGCAGGAGAAACAATTTTTGTATTTGACAGGAGATGCTACCAGTGAAAAAACCTTAATTGCTGCCGGTATAAAAACAGCCGGAGCTTTAATGGCACTCTTAAATTCTGATCCGTACAACTTGTTTACTGTGCTCACCGCAAGGGAGTTGAATCCCACTTTGCATATTGTCGCAAGATCGGAATCTGCGTACGCTGAATCAAAAATCCTACGGGCTGGAGCGGATTCGATCATCTCTCCCTATGCGTCAGCCGGCAGAAGAGTTGCTGATAAAGTCATGGCCTATAGCCGGCATCACAGAGTACATGGCTCAAAGTATGAGGCTGTTGGCGGACATTCCATGTCTCGTTGGATTGATGTGAATGATGAATCTGGTCTGGTGGACCATTCAGTTGCCATGGCTTCAAGTTTTGTGGATGGTCAGATTGTAGGGATTCGACGCGGTGGGAAAGATATTTTGTCACCGACACCAGATACCCAGCTGATCATGGGAGATAAATTGCTGGTTCTCGATGTGCCTTGTACTGAAGAAGAGCAACAGAATCCTGAGCAGCCGCAAAAAATTGTATTGGTGGACGATAATCCTGTCATTAGAAGACTGTATACACGTCTCTTTCAAAAAGCTGGGTTCAATATTATGACAGCATCGACAGGCCGTGAAGGGGAGTCGTTAATCCTGAAAGAACAACCGGACGCCGCTGTCGTTGATTATTTGTTGGGTGATATCACCGGATTGGATGTATGCCGAGATGTACGTGAGAGTGAGAGTGGCCAGGCCGTGAAGCTGATATTGTTTACTGCTGATGATAGTCTGCAGGTTCATGATGAGGCCATGGAAGCTGGTGCAGATGTAGTTGTTGTGAAGAGCCCTGATGCTGCTGAGATTGTAAATCTTGTGGCTGAAGCAATCGCAATTGAAGAAAAATCCTGATAAAAGAAACAGTCATTGTAATTATAGGGTATTTTTATGAGAAATCTGCTAAGCTTAGTAGCTAAATAGGAAATGTTCCTGACTAGTCGCAACGCCCAGTCTGTTTGCGCTCCTTCTACATAATCTTGTGAACTGTTAAATGTTTGAAAGTTTCAATATAATTCGCTGGCAGGATATCGTTGATATCCTGATTGTTGCGTTTATTATTTACCAGCTGATCACCATTATCCGTGGCACAAGATCAGTACAAATGGTACTTGGTCTGATGGTTCTTAGTATGGTCTATTTTATGGCCTCCATTTTTGACCTTGCTGCTCTGCAGTGGCTCCTAAAAACTTTCCTTGGCTCACTGTTTCTTATTGTTGTTATTGTTTTTCAGCAGGATATCCGCCGTGCCCTTACTCAGGTTGGGAAGTCACCTTTTCAGAAAAGTACAGATATTGCCGAAAAAGAACTGGACGAGATTATTCGTGCTGTCTTTTATCTCGCAAAGCGTCGTATCGGAGCACTGATTGTTATTGAGCGTGACACCGGCCTGCGTGAGCTTTTGGAGTCAGGTTTCAGGCTGAATGCAAATCTCAGTAAAGAACTGCTTATTTCAATCTTTATGCCGGTATCCCCACTTCACGATGGCGGTGTAATTATTTACAAAGGCAAAATCCAGACAGCTGGTTGCATTATGCCTTTGTCCCAAAACCCTTATATCAGTAAACGATTTGGTACCAGACATCGTGCAGCTATTGGTTTGTCTGAAGAGACCGACGCAGTAATTCTTGTGGTTTCTGAAGAAACGCAGGAAATTTCTCTGGTTCAGCATGGCGCACTAACTGCAATGCATGATGAAATGACACTTACCAACAGCTTGCGAAATATCTTTCTTCCCAAAGAGACCAGCGCGAATCCGGGCTGGAAACAGTGGATGAACAGGTCATGAGTTACTTTAATCTTCAATACTGGCTACAGCTCTCCCCAAAAGACTGGGTCTTGCGGATGATCTCGCTGGGTCTTGCCATAGTGCTCTGGTATTTTGTGGGTGGAGAAGATATCGTCAATAAAAACGTTATGGTGCCGGTTGAAGTTATTAATCTGCCCCGTGATCTGGTTATTTCCAATCAGTTTAAGAAGGAAATTGAAGTTTCGGTGAGTGGGCCGCGCAGTCTTGTGCTTGATATGGGAAAAGGCTCTATCACTCGTCAGATTGATCTTGAAAAAGCAACTCCTGGAACCATGGTGCTTGAGAATAGTAATGATGTTATTGCTGTTCCGCGAGGGGTGAAGGTTCTACGTATTCAGCCGAAAAGTGTGATTCTGTCTCTTGATAAACTGATTCAAAAGCAGTTTCCGGTGAATCCCGTGACCAGTGGAGAGCTGGCGGCTGATTATGTTCTCAAAAATATTCGTATGGAACCTGACTCCATCTCCATCACTGGTCCGCAGACAGTACTTGAAAAATTTGAAGTTTTACGTACAAAAGTTATTGATATTCAAGGGTTGAAAAAATCCACTGAAATTCAGGTTCCCCTTGAGCTTGATCCCGTTTTCGTTGATCTTATTGGTGCAACAACGATTACGGCATCATTGGAAATAGAAGTGGAGACAGTACAGAAAACGATTTCCGGTTTTGCAATTACAGTGGAAAAAGATGGCGTGTTGCAGCGAGTTACTCCGGCAACGGTTGCTATCACTGCTGCACTTCCCAAAACGCTTATTCGTGGAAAAGTAGATTTGCATACACTGTTTGAGGTAACGGCAGAAGACGAACAGGAAAA
>JAOZLM010000086.1:0-2518 GCA_029934815.1 Desulfocapsa sp.
ATCACACTTGACTTGATGATTGATTTCGCATAAAAGTTCACTGTCTTAGATTATTTTCAAAATACTCTGACGATACTTCTCTCTGGCTTTTACTCATTCACAGAGGGAGATAATAAAATTTGATACTATTTCTGGAGGTTTTCCGTTATGGAAGAAGCAAGCTGGCTCACTACAATAATCGCCAACCCATTTGCCAAAGGCTTGGCTCTGGGGTTCATTTTCAGCATCATTATTTTTATTCGTGGCTTTTTACGTCGCCGCGAACTCAGTGCTGAAGTTTCCCGTTTACGTAATCACCTGCACACCAAGCTCGAGATCGATTCAGGCGAAAACGAACGACGAAAAAATGAGATCGAATCCCTGAAACAGGAACGAGACAACCTTCGTATCACAGTGCAGTCCCTCAATCAAAAACCCGGACGCAAAGAGATTCGTCAATATTACATTTACCAGACTGCGCTGGATATGATGTTTGAAAAAGCTCCCGGTTTTGCACCAGCCTGGCAGATCACCCTGAAAGAAGCTGAGAGAGTTTTTGATGATTCTGAGAAAGGGGTGGTACCTCTTCTTAAACGTCTTATGCCCACAAACACTGGTAAACAGGTAGAGGAATATGAGAAACTGAGTAGAGTATCTCTTGAAGAGAGTATGGCAAAATAAACTGCTTTTTCTCTTTCATTTTTATTACAAACGGCCGTAAAGCAGACAATCTGCTCTATGGCCGTTTTCTTTTTTCATCCTTCATACATTATTTCCTGCCATGTCTGCAAACCAACAACTCCTTAACAATATCGCAATCGTCCTGCTGAACCCAAAGTACCCCGAGAATATCGGATCAGCAGCCCGTGCAGCATGGAATATGGGCATCACCCGCATAATTGTTGTTGGGGATGAATACCCTGATCATACGCGAATGGCAAAACTTGCCACCCACAATGCAGCCCATCTTCTTGACAAAATGGAGTTTCATGAAAATCTTCCCGATGCACTTGCGCCCTTCTCTCAGGTTATTGGAACCACCGCAAGACGTGGTCGCCAACGAATTCCTGCAAAATCACCAAGGATAATCGTAGAAAACATTCTGCCCCTGCTCCCGGAAAATGAAGTTGCTTTTCTTTTTGGCCCTGAAGACAGTGGGCTCAGTTCAGAAGCACTCCAGTATTGCCAGCAAACATCGGCTATCCCCACTGCCGATTTTTCATCTCTAAATCTCGCACAGGCTGTTTCTATCCATTGTTATGAAATTTTCCATGCTGTAGTTCATGAACAAAAAGAGCCTTTACCCGCATATAAAATTGCAAATTCACGTGAAACGGAAAACATGTTTCATCACCTGGACAGGACACTCAGCCACATTGATTTCCTAAAAGAAAAAAGCCACGATTATTATATGCGTAATATTAGGCAATTCCTTGGAAAAGTACAGATGAGTGCAAAAGAGACCTCACTTGTGCGTGGCATTTGCAGGCAATTTATCGCTAATGCAAAGCAAAAGTAAGGCCACAAATAAAAACAGCGGGAACCTGCTGGTTCTTTGCGGTGCAATCCTCTGGGGAACCAATGGGACAGCGCAGGCTCTTGGTGCAGTTGAAGCGCAGCCACTGGTTCTTGGAGTATTACGTATTCTAATTGGCGGTCTGGTTCTCACCCTGCCTGCAATTATCCGCTTACGATCACTCCCGACATTTCAGCCTTTTGGATCAATTTTCCTGGCCGCAATCAGCGCAGTCCTCTACCAGGTCACATTTTTCAGTGCCGTAAAACTAACTGGTGTCTCTGTTGGCACCATCGTTGGAATTGGCTCATCTCCCATATTTGCAGGCATTGTCGCCTGGCTTATTCGTGGGGAAAAACCAGGGACAAAATGGTATTTTGCCACTTTTACAGGAATTGCAGGAACAAGCCTTGTTGCACTCTCCACAGGAGTAAACAGTGTGGTTTTATCCGGTGTTTTTCTGGCTCTTGCTTCCGGTATTTCCTACGCTTTTCTCGCAGTTTTTATGAAAAACATCTTCCAGAAACGCAGTGACACAGTAACTGCCACCGGTGAAATTTTTCTGGTGGGTGGGCTTCTAATGCTCCCTCTGCTGTTTAGTTATGATCTATCATGGATAAAACAAGCTGACGGAGCAGCAATTATTTTGTATCTTGGCTTAGTAACCGGTGCACTTGCATACTATTTATTCAGTAAAGGTCTGCAAAATGTTACGGTGGCCACTGCCGGTACATTAACTTTAGGAGAACCGCTTACTGCTGGGATTCTTGGTGTATTTGTTCTTGGTGAACAATTCAATCAGACCGGATGGTGCGGAATCGGCCTCTTAATTCTTGGCCTGATTATTCTGACAATGCCAGGTCGTGAACAAACATTAACATAAGGGTGCCTTGAAAAATTAGCATTTTCGTTCCAAAGCGAGGCGTGAGGGGAATTTTACCGCAAGCATATAGATGATATTCCGAGGATACAATTTTTCAAGGTAGCCATAAGCCATTCATGAAGCTCAAAAAGTTTCTTACC
>JAOZLM010000086.1:2618-8838 GCA_029934815.1 Desulfocapsa sp.
GACAGTTTACGAATAGGCTGGTTTCTGGTTCTTGTTGTGCCCACGTTTTTCCTCTGTGGTGCCGGATTTTCAAGCATTTTTTCCCTTGCTTCTCTGTTGATTGTCTGCGCCATTCACTTCAGTCGTGAGTCCATTTATTCCAATTACGATATTTTCTATTTTGCCAACCTGCTCACCATAATCTCTATCTTTCTTTATTTTTATGAATACAGAAGTTCAGAAAACAGAAAACGCCTACAACTTTTAAACAGTCAACTGGAAGACAAAGTTCGCATACGAACCGAAGAACTGAAAAAAGCAAATACGGATCTTCAACTTTTCTTCCATGCACTGGACACCTCGTTTGACTCCGTGGTTGTCACCAACATGGAAGGGCATATTTACTATATTAACAAGGCTGCTTCCCAGTTATCCGGCTACACAAAAAAAGAAGCAGATAGCAAATCAATTGATATCTTTTGCGGCCACATGCACTTTGGTACCGGACAGCTTATCCCTTCTTTAAAAGAAAACAACCATCAGGAAATTGAAATTGTTGCCAGAAGAAAAGACAACAGCATTTATCCGTCACTGGCAAGCATTACAACCATCTTTGACAATAACCATGCTCCGCTCGGAATCCTTTTTATATTCAAAGACCTGACAGAGATAAAAGAGGCCGAGAAGCAGCGAATCCAGCTTGAGAAAAAACTCTACCAGACCAAAAAAATGGAGGCCATGGGACATATGGCCAGTGCAGTGGCACATGATCTAAATAATATTTTGTCTGGTATTGTTACCTACCCGGATCTCATCCTGAACAAACTTCCGGCAGACAGCAGCCTTTGTGATTATGTACGGGACATTCGCTCATCAGGCAGAAAAGCTTCAGCCGTTGTGGCAGATCTTTTAACAATTGCACGAGGAGCTGCCAGTACCAGGGAAGAGTGTGATCTGAATGTTCTTGTAAGAAATTTCTTTCAAACTCCTGAAGGAAAGGAGTTACTGGATATTAACCCAACTATCACCTACTCCATAGACGTAGCTGAAAATCTATCTCCTGCTCACTGCTCCGTAGCACACATCAGTAACTGTCTGACTAACCTTGTCACCAACGCCTTTGAAGCAATTGAGGCCGTTGGGCAAGTTGGCATTTCCACCCAAAATATTAGCCTTAAAAGGTGTACACATGAGCTTCCGCCTGGAGATTATGTCGTACTTTCTGTCAAAGATAGTGGTTCCGGCATTTCAGAGAAAGACCTGGCCCATATTTTTGAACCTTTTTACAGTAAAAAATTTATGGGACGTAGTGGATCAGGGCTTGGTCTTGCCATTGTCTGGAACACCATGGAAGACCATGATGGTAAAATAACAGTTGAAAGCTCAGCAGGCAGTACACGTTTTCAGCTCTTTTTTCCGGCAAGTATTCCAAGTAGTGTACAGCATAAAACCATTGATGGCTCCCTGAACAAAACTCCTGAAACCGGCAACGGTGAGACTATTCTCATTGTTGATGATGAAGAAATTCCACGCAGAATGACTAGCCATATTCTGACGTCCCTTAACTACAAAGTTCATACTCTGGAATCGGGTGAAGAAGCTGTATTATATATTCAAAAAAACCGGGTGGACCTGGTGATTCTGGATATGCTTATGGAACCCGGCATAAATGGGTACGAAACCTACAGACAGATGCGGCAATTCCAGCCGAATCAGAAAGCCATCATTATCAGCGGCTATTCAAACAATCTGGATGTCGAAAAAACCCTGAGCCTTGGCGCATCATTTTTCCTACAAAAACCTTACGACCTCCGTGATATTGCAAGGGCAGTATCCAGGGCGCTCAATGACAGCAGTTTATAGACAGACACTCCTTGCAAATTCCTTGCCACAAACTTGACAACAGCCGCCACAATCCTTATTTTCCTTAACAGATACGTAGTTAGACTGAAGATAACAGCTCGGTTTTATATATATTCCGGAAAAGAACACTGCCGGAAAAACGGGAGGAGAATTAATGCAATTCGACAAATTAACGGTAAAATCACAAGAAGCGATAACCGCCGCCCAACAGTTGGCGGCCAATAATAATCATCAGGAAATTGGCGTTGCTCATCTGGTAAAAGCAATACTTGAACAACCAGAGGGCGTTGTTGTTCCGGTTTTACAAAAGGTGGGACTGGAACCGTCACGAGTACTCACAGAAATTAACAGGCTGATCGATGCAATCCCGCAAGTAAGTGGCAGCGGTGCCGGGCAGGCATATCTTTCAACCGAACTGAAACAGATTGTTGACAAATCTTTTGCCACAGCCAGCAAAATGAAGGATGATTTTGTCAGCCAGGAACATCTGTTTTTAACCATCATTCAAGACAGAAAATCAGCCACCAGTAAAACGCTTAAGCAGCTTGGCATTGACGAAAAATCATTTTTGACAGCCCTGACCACCATTCGCGGCAGTCAGCGTGTAACCGACCAGTATCCTGAAGATAAATATCAGGCCCTTGAAAAGTATGCGAGAAACCTGACGGACGTTGCCAGACAGGGAAAACTCGACCCGGTAATCGGCAGAGATGAAGAAATCCGGCGTATTATTCAGGTACTCTCAAGACGTACAAAAAACAATCCCATCCTTATTGGTGAGCCTGGCGTTGGTAAAACAGCAATTGCTGAAGGACTTGCCAGCCGGATTGTCAGTGGCGATATCCCGGCGACACTGGAAGGGAAACAGGTTCTATCTCTTGATCTTGGCGCCCTTATAGCTGGCGCAAAATACCGTGGTGAATTTGAAGACAGACTAAAAGCGGTACTCAAAGAAGTAGAAGAAAAAGCAGGAGAAATTATCCTCTTCATCGATGAGATACATACCCTTGTTGGAGCTGGGGCAACTGAAGGATCGATGGATGCATCAAATATGCTGAAACCAGCCCTTGCTCGAGGAGAACTGCATTGTGTTGGAGCCACCACCCTTGATGAATATCGTAAATACATTGAAAAGGATGCCGCCCTTGAAAGGAGGTTTCAGCCTGTCCTGGTGCAAGAACCCAGCGAAGAAGATACTATCGCCATCCTTCGTGGAATCAAAGAGAAGTATGAGGTACATCACGGAGTACGGATCAAGGACTCTGCAACGGTTGCTGCCGTAACGCTTTCAAGCCGTTATATTACTGATCGTTTTCTGCCGGACAAGGCAATCGATCTGATCGATGAAGCTGCGTCCAAGCTCCGTATCGAGATCGATTCCATGCCAACGGAGATCGACACGTTAGAACGGACAAAAATAAAACTGGAAATTGAAAAAGAAGCACTGAAAAAAGAAAAAGATCAGGCTTCCAAAGAACGACTCCATGAAATAAACGAAAAACTCGGTGAACTCAACGACGAGCTCACATCCCTGAAAGGACAGTGGACAATAGAGCATGATGCCATCCAGGCAATTCGTAAAATAACCGAAGAAATGGACGAACTCGGCTCCGAAGCGCAAAAGGCTGAACGGGCAGGAGATTTACGAAGAGTAGCAGAAATCCGTTACGGAAAACTCGTTGAGCTACAGAAGGAAATGGATAAAGCCAACAGCAAACTGCATGGCATTCAGGAACACCAGCAGATGCTAAAAGAAGAAGTGGGCAGTGAAGATATTGCGGGTATTGTCGCCAGATGGACAGGAATCCCCGTCGACAGACTGCTTGAAGGTGAAAAAGACAAACTGGTTCATGCTGAAAAAGAATTATCCCAGCGGGTTATTGGCCAACAGGATGCCATCCGCTCTGTTTCCGATGCAGTAAGACGGGCACGTGCCGGATTGCAGGATCCTGATCGCCCACTTGGTTCATTTATATTTCTTGGCCCCACGGGTGTTGGGAAAACGGAGCTAGCCAGAAGCCTTGCTGATTTCCTTTTTGATTCTGAGCAGGCCATGATCCGCATCGATATGTCAGAATTTATGGAAAAGCATTCCGTAGCAAGACTTATCGGAGCACCTCCGGGATATGTTGGATATGACGAAGGAGGCTATTTGACAGAAGCTGTTCGCAGACGTCCTTACGCAGTGATCCTGCTGGATGAAATCGAAAAAGCACACCCCGATGTATTTAACGTGCTCCTTCAGGTTCTTGATGACGGACGAATGACCGATGGCAAGGGAAGAACGGTTGACTTTAGGAACACCATAATGATTATGACCTCCAATCTTGGAAGCGATCTGATCATGAAGATGACTGAGCACGAAGAAAGTGAAGAATCCATTCGCAATCAGGTTGACGAACTCCTGCATCAGCATTTCAAACCGGAGTTTTTAAACCGGGTTGACGAAACCATCCTCTTCCATAGCCTTTCTAAAGAGGATATGTTCGGTATCATAGACATTCAGCTCAAACGCTTACAGGATCGACTGGAAGATAAAAAGATCCATCTCAACATCAGTGAAAGTGCTAAAACTTTCCTGGTGGACAGTGGTTACAACCCACTCTTTGGTGCACGACCGCTTAAACGTGCTATCCAGCGCCATCTGGAGAATCCTCTGGCCATGGAAATTCTGGAAGGACGGTTTCCTGAAGGGTGTACCATTGATGTGGACACAGACTCCGGAAAACTGACATTCAACGAGACAGCAGAATAAAAATAGCTGATATCGTACATTCAAAGGGGAGAAAAACGAGCAATTGTTTTCTCCCCTTTATTTTTTAGTCCGAATATGTTTGCATGTTCCTTCTATCATATATCATCTTATTTATTAATCGGAGCGAATCATGGCAAGCGATGTAAACGATATCACAATAACATACGAAGAAGACGGTCAACTTCTGGTAAAAGAGCTGGATAAAGAGATCCTCACCAAAGGTGCATGGGCCACCATCGTCTTCCGTTACCAGAACTGGAGCAAGGCCAAAAGTGAATTTGGCAAAGAGATGTTCACCATCAGACGTTATCAGAAACGGGATGGCGAATATCTGCCTAAATCCAAGTTCAACATTTCAAGCATTGATCAGGCGAAAAAGGTAATCGCAACCCTCGAAAAGTGGGTTAATTAAAAACAGGATTTAACGTATGTACTTTCCGGTGGCAGACATTGAGTTATCTCCTTTTATTCCGCCACTGATCGCCTGTACAATTTCATTTTTCACATCCATGGCCGGGGTGTCAGGAGCTTTTCTCCTGCTCCCCTTCCAGGTTTCTGTCCTTGGGTTTAACTCCCCCGCAGTAAGCAGCACTAACCACCTCTATAATATAGTAGCCATCCCGTCCGGTATTTATCGTTTTATCAAAGAAGGACGGATGCTCTGGCCACTCACCTGGCTGGTTGTAATTGGCACTTTGCCGGGAGTTTTGGCAGGTGTGCTGATCAGAATTACATTCCTGCCATCACCTGAAGCTTTTAAAATGTTCGTTGGCTTTGTTCTACTCTATATAGGTGTGAAGCTTTGTCTGGATATCGTGAAACGAAAAGAGCCGACACCAAAAGAGACTGAAACAAAAAATACCGAATTTAGAATCAGCAAGACAAATCTCTCGCTGCACTCCCTGAAATTCACCTTCAATGACATTCAGTATAAGGTAAATACCTTCTCCATCATAAGTCTCAGCCTGATTGTCGGACTTATTGGCGGTATATACGGAATAGGAGGCGGGGCAATAATTGCACCTTTCTTCGTAACCATCTACAAATTACCGGTTCACACTGTAGCTGGTGCAAGCCTGATGGGAACATTTATAACTTCAGCCACCGGTGTCATTTTTTTTCAGCTACTTTCCACATCCTCTTTTGCAAATACGGAAAATATTGCTCCGGATTATCGTCTGGGGTTACTCTTTGGAATTGGTGGCGCCGTCGGAATGTACCTTGGAGCCAGAGCACAAAGATTTTTTAAAGCGGAAATTATCAAAGCTATCCTCACTTTTGCACTTCTTTTCACTGCTTTCAAATATATTTTCTTTAGCTAAGACCGCAATAATATGTACTCTTCCAAAGAAGGGAAAACTTCTTCAAATAAAGATCACTTTTCCTGTTGACACCACCACTCAATTTGAGTAATTTGCCGCGGCCTTGAAGGAAACTTCAGGCAGGCGAAAATGACAATCGCAAAAAAGCAAACAATGAGTAATTTACTTGTTGACAGCTTTTAAGAAGTCGATTAGATTTGCGCCTCGTCGCAGGGTAACCTGCACAGCACGTTTTTAAAGTGTGCTGCAACGATCCTTGAAAACTGAATAACAATATACAAAAGCAAACGGGCCCAACCGA
>JAOZLM010000369.1 GCA_029934815.1 Desulfocapsa sp.
TCTTCTTTTATGACCTCTGACTCATTGCCAGTATTATCATCGGCAGAATCGTTCTCCGGCTCACTGTTCTCTTCTATTTCCAATTCTTTACTCTCATCAACTGCATCTTTCTCAAGGCTGGGAGTTTCTGCCTTTTTTTCATCACTCATACATTGCTCTCTGTACATCCATTGAGTCATTTTAAGGGAATGCTAAGACTTATTGTAATGGTATCACAAAACGTTCTTGAAATGGAAATGGCTTCCACAGAAAAGCATATTTTCCGGGAAGCAGAGGGGCTTTTGTCACAATTCGTCATCATTGGCATTTGTATTGTCATAATTGCTTCGCTGTTTTGTCATTGTCGTCGTGTTTACTGGCTATCATTGGAAAGGAAATTGGTCTAAACGATGATCAGCAAGGAGAAGATAATGACGAAAAAGCAAGACAGAAATAACAGAATTTCCCTGGATCCGGGGAATGCTCTTTTTATCCTTTATATAGGGGGCATACTGTTTTGTGTGTTTTTGGCAATGGTGGTGGATGGGCATGCTGCGGTGTCACCGGGTGACGTCCGACAGGGAGAGCTATTGCTTAAAGATGTGAGTGGAAATGGACAGTATCTTCCTGCACCGCATTTGTCTCAGGATGTTGAAATATATGTTAGCGGAATGACCGCACGAACTAAACTAAGCCAACGGTTTGTGAATAACACAGCCAGCTGGCAGGAAGCAATTTATGTGTTTCCGCTTCCCGCAGAATCTGCCGTTGACACCTTGCGTATGAAGGTTGGCGAACGACTAATTGTCGGCGAGATCAAAGAGAAAGAAGAAGCGAAAAAGATCTACAAAAAGGCAAAATCAGAAGGAAAGAAAGCATCCCTGCTGGCTCAGGAACGGCCCAATATATTCACCATGGCTGTTGCCAATATTGCACCGGGTGAGGAAGTTGCAATTGAGATTGAGTTTGGACAGGTTGTGCTTTTAAGTGATGGTATCTTTTCACTACGCTTCCCTATGGTTGTGGCTCCCCGATATATTCCCGGAAAAGTAATTGGAACTGAGAAGGAAGGTACAGACATTCAGTTTAGTGGAAGCGGCTGGTCAGTGGATACAGATAAGGTACCTGATGCATCCCGAATCACGCCTCCGGTAATAACAACAGAGGGAGAGAAAATTAACCCTGTTCATCTGGTGCTTGAGTTGGCTGCAGGCTTTCCTGTTTCACGTCTTACGAGTCTTTATCACGGGATTAGAGTTGAAGGAGAAGCAGATCAGACACAGCGTATTCATTTTAATGGTGAGGTAAAAGCGGATAGAGATTTTGTTCTTGAATGGGAGGCGGAAGAGCAGGAAGGTCCAAAGGCTGCTCTTTTTTCTGAGCAGCTGGATCAAAATGTATATCACCTGCTTATGCTGAATCCACCAGCCATAGGAGATAAAAGTACAGCACCGGCACGGGAACTTATTTTTGTGCTGGATACCTCAGGTTCCATGGCAGGACCTTCCATTGTTCAAGCAAGGGAGGCCCTGATCCTTGCTATCTCAAGACTTTCTGAGCAGGATCGTTTTAATGTGATTGAGTTCAATTCCTCAGCGTCAAAACTTTTTGAAAAAGCAGAGCGAGGTGACAGTTTACACCGGAAAGAGGCGATCAGGTTTGTAAGTCGTTTGCATGCAGACGGGGGAACTGAAATGGCCTCAGCCCTTGATCTTGCCCTTGATGGCAAAAACAACCATGAGCGTATCCGTCAGGTAATATTTCTTACCGATGGAAGCGTGGGCAACGAAAGAGAGTTGTTTCAGATGATAGAATCACGGTTGGGTGACTCCCGATTGTTTACCGTGGGAATTGGGTCTGCACCAAATTCATTTTTTATGTCCCGGGCTGCAAGTATTGGTCGGGGAAGTTTCACATATATTGGCAAAGTGAGTGAAGTACAGGAAAAGATGATGCTGCTCTTTAATAAGCTTGAGCATCCGGCAGTCACCGATATCAAACTGTTAAGTACAAATGGCAGGAAAATAGAATATTATCCAAACCCCATACCGGATCTGTATCTGGGTGAACCACTGCTCGTTTCTGTAAAAGCAGAGGAAGGTGGTACTGATCTGCAGGTAAGTGGTGTGGTAAACGGCAATCTGTGGAAACAAAATGTCGGCACAAAAAATGGTGCTGTACGTCCTGGTATTACAATGCTATGGGCCAGAAAAAAGATCAGAACGATAATGGACAGTCGTGTTATGGGCGTAGAAGAAAATGATATCAGATCACAGGTATTGTCTACTGCCCTTGCTCATCATCTGGTTTCAAAATACACAAGCCTTGTGGCGGTTGAGCAGCAGGTTTCACGTCCGGCTGATGAAGATTTGCAACATACAGCCATGAAAACAAATCTGCCAGCTGGATGGCAGGCCAGTAAAATATTTGCAGGAAGTGCAAAGACTGCAACCCCGGCTCAGTTACAGATCATTATTGGGGTGATGCTGCTGTTGTCTGGTTTATTTCTCTTACGAAGAAACAGAAGAGGAAGAGTATGAAAAGGAATTTTTTGCGCATAACCGCCTTTGCCTTATTGGTTTCCGGAAGTTTTCTCCTGACGGACGGTTGCTGGATCAGGGCAAAGGCGGTTCTTGCCCAAATATTATTGCAGCACGCCTGGGAAGAAACCTTAC
>JAOZLM010000370.1 GCA_029934815.1 Desulfocapsa sp.
GTTCGTCATAAAGGGCAGGTTGCTGTGGCAGGAGATGGACAGGTATCTCTTGGCAATACGGTGATGAAGCATAAGGCTAAGAAAGTAAGAAGACTTTATCATGGAAAAGTGATTACCGGTTTTGCCGGAGCCACTGCTGATGCTTTTACTCTTTTCGATAAACTTGAACAGAAGCTTGAACAGTATAATGGAAACCTGATGCGGGCATCCGTTGAGCTTGCTAAAGAGTGGCGAACAGATAAAATGCTGCGAAAGCTTGAAGCCATGCTGGTGGCAGTGGATGATGAATATTCCCTGCTTCTTACCGGAACTGGAGATGTTATCGAGCCTGATAATGGTGTTCTGGCAATCGGTTCCGGAGGGCCTTATGCCCAGGCGGCCGCTTTGGCACTGGTTGAAAACAGCGATCTGGACGCTAAGCAGATCTGTGAAGCAGCCATGCAGATTGCAGCAGATATATGTGTTTTTACAAATCATTCCACAGTTATTGAGACAATATGATCACCGTACAATCCCTAAGCCCTAAAGAAATCGTTTCCGAACTTGATAAATATATTGTCGGCCAGGCTGATGCCAAACGTTCTGTTGCTATAGCGTTAAGAAACCGCTGGCGGAGACAGCAGGTGCCTTCTCCCTTGCGGGAAGAAATCGCACCTAAGAATATTATTATGATTGGCCCCACCGGTGTCGGGAAAACTGAAATTGCAAGACGTTTAGCCACCCTGGCACAATCCCCGTTTTTCAAGGTTGAAGCGTCCAAATTTACAGAAGTTGGGTATGTCGGGCGTGATGTGGAATCCATGATTCGTGATCTTGTGGAAATTGCGATCACCATGGTAAAGAAGGAAGAGAAGGAACGCATTGAGGGAGTGGCGGCGGCCAATGCTGAAGAGCGCATCCTGGATATTTTGCTTCCACCTGTCTCAGATCCAATCGAAAAACCGAATGATTATGGGTTGGAACCAGTTTCTGCTGACACAATTCATTTACCACAAGAGAGAGAGAAAGCGGAAGATTCCACAAGAGAAAAATTCCGGGAAATGCTGCGAAACGGAAAGCTGGATGAACGTGAGATTGAACTGGATCTCACAGAATCACAATCCATGCCAATGGTTGAGATTATGACCACTTCCGGCATGGAAGATATGCAGTCAAATCTTCAGGATGCGTTCAGTAAGATATTCCCCAAGAAGAAAAAGAAATGTAAAATTAAGATCCCTGAAGCATTGAGCGGGCTTACCCGTGAAGAGATGGAACGCCTTGTTGATATGGACAAAGTGACCAAAGAGGCTCTGAAACGGACAGAAGAATCAGGGATTATATTTCTTGATGAGATCGATAAGGTAGCATCGCAGCGATCGGGGGGGCAAGGTCCTGAAGTCTCACGGGAAGGTGTACAGCGGGATTTGCTGCCAATTGTGGAAGGGTCAACTGTTACAACCAAATATGGTATGGTGAAAACCGATCATATTTTGTTTATCGCAAGTGGTGCTTTTCATATGTCAAAACCTTCTGATCTTATCCCTGAACTCCAGGGACGGTTCCCCATTCGGGTTGAGCTGCATTCTCTTGGCAAGGATGAATTTGTTCGCATTATGACAGAACCTGAAAGCGCGCTGGTAAAACAGTATGTGGCGATGATGGAGACAGAAGGAATTGAGCTGGTTTTTGAGGCGGATGGTATTGAAGAACTGGCTGCAATTGCTGTTGAGGTAAATGAAAAAACAGAAGAAATTGGTGCCAGACGATTGCATACTGTGATGGAGCGGGTGCTTGATGAGCTCTCTTTTACGGCAAGCGACAGAGACGATAAACGATTTGTTGTAACCGCTGATTATGTAAAAGATCAGCTCCGTGATGTTGTGGAAGATCGTGATTTAAGTCGTTTTATCCTCTAGGAAATAAGGAATATAATTAAATGCGCTATACAGACCCAGATTTAAAGTATTGTCCCAAATGTGATGAAGAGTACAGAGCAGAAATTGAAATGTGTGCAAGCTGCAACGTCGAACTGTTAAGTGGTCAGGAGCAACTGGCAAAGGAAGAAGCGGTAAAGCAGAAAAAAAATGCACGCTCCATGACAATCACCAACAATGATGAACTTGCCAATATCAGAAAAGGCTCTTTGCACGATATGAAACAGTTACAGGGAATTCTGGCCAAAGAAAATATTCCTTCGCTTCTTGCCGGAGAAGGTGGAGGCAGTTGCGGTAAAGGCTGTTGTGGTACAGATCTGTACCTGCAGATAAAAGTAGCTGATGGTGACGAGGCCATGCGGGTGCTGGCTGATGATTTTAAAGAAAAAACAGCCCTTGATTCCCACGACCTGAGTACTGCCCATGCAGTTTTTGATACTGGTGCAGAAAGCTCAACCTGTCCGGCCTGTGGGTTTGCCTTTTCAACAAGCTCGTCTACTTGCCCTGATTGCGGACTCTGTTTTTAGTATCTTATAAGTTTCTTTCGTGTTTTTTTGAAAAGAATACCTGATTACCATCAAAGCTCAACTTTTACTTTTTCCGTCGTAGGAGTCCGCCCCTGCGGACGAAAAATGTGTGTAATACCAACCTAACTCGTCCGCAGGGGCGGACTCCTACTTTTCGGTTTTGCAATTACCTGAGCTTTGATGGTAATCATGAAAGAATTTGGTG
>JAOZLM010000371.1 GCA_029934815.1 Desulfocapsa sp.
GTCAAAGTCAATACCCGACCCAACTTTTTGCGAATTACTCTCAAACACCTCTGTAGAGCCTGTTTTGGTGCTTAATGAAAACATTCAATATCGCAATTACAGCTAGTTGCTGTCTGCGGAGAGAAAGTAGTGCCATAATCGTACATTTCAATAAAATATTCACCTATTTTACTATGCATGTAGCGCTGATACGCATCCTTGGGACTGTCCGGGGTCCGCCTGAACTGGGTATTCAGTGGAATACGAACCTTGTCATAAGGTCAGACGCTCTCGTGATTGACATTGTCCATACAAATGTTTATAGTTAGGTATGTCGATAGAATGGGATGAGAAGAAAAACGAATTCTTAAAAAGGGAACGGGGGCTTTCTTTTGAGATGGTTTTAGAGGCCATTGAGGGTGACCGCGTTTTGGATGATTACAGTCATAAAAACGCATCCTATTCTCATCAACGAATATTAATAATAAAGCTGGATGACTATCCTGTCATGGTGCCATATGTTCAGGATGGAGAGAAGATATTCCTTAAAACGATGTTTCATAACCGCAAATTAAAAGGGATTTATGATGAGTAATTTAACATATCACTTAGACAATGATGAAAAGAAGATTGTCGATGCTTTTGATTCTGGTGAGTTTGAAAAAAACGGTAGGCTGGACGAACGGAATAAGTTTTGGAAAAAGGCCGTAAAGGAAACTACTAAAAAGAAACCCGTCAACCTGCGCTTACAGGAGCGGGACATCCAGAAGGTTAAAGCACTGGCATTTGAGCAGGGGATTCCTTATCAGACTTTGATAGGGGCGATTATTCATCAATATGTGAAATCATCTTCTTTGGGACGGTAAACGCTCTGCAATTCATGGGGAAAACCGGGGACACAATACCTATTGTTGTGCAGTCTTCAGGCAAGCTGATTATACAAGGCTGACGTTCAGCTCAGTAACCCGTTTAAACGTTTTGTCGGCCAGTAAGGAAAAAGATTCGTTATGGGGTAACTCTTAGGCGCTGGCGGCTTGCAAGGCGTCTGGTGTCCTGAGGTTATAGTTTACGCGACGCCACTCAATAGAGTATTGCATGAGTTAAATTCCCAACTGCTCCCAAACTTCTTGGGCAGGAATATTTTTACCAGAATCGGTAAGGGCTTTTTTTGCATCTTCAATATCAATATAATCTTCAATTTATTGCAGCAACTCAAGCTCTTCAATGGAGATCAGAGCCGCAATTTTTTGTCCACGTCTTGTCAAAACAACAGATTCTTTTCCATAAGCAACTTTATTGACAATATCGGCAAATGTTTTTCTGGCATCAGCTGTAGAAATTGTTGTAGTCATTTCCCCCTTCTTTTTGTTTATGTACATAATGTACAACGCGTGGCGAATGATGGCAATAAAGGGACGCGAGTGAAACTAACCAGCAGTTCCGGGGACAGTATGTGTAATTGCATTTTCAAAGTTTGATGGCGTCGTATTTATCCCCTTTTTTCATCCGAACAAGGGGTGTAAATACTTAGCCATTGTATACTTGAGATTCCTACAAGTTTGTCAAGGTTTGCAGGCTAACTGTGCGGTATGTTAGTTGAAATGTTTAAAACCAATCTTCAATATGGAGTTTTTTGATACGTTTAAATTCTTTGGTATTATGAGTAACCAAAGTAGATTGCGTGCTCAACGCAATACCTGCAATAAGAGTGTCATACGGGCCAATTGGAGTTCCCTTGCTTTCGAGATTGGCTCTGACGAGAGCAGCTATTGCAGCTTCTTTTGCTCCAAAATGAGAAACAGTAACTTGGGAGACAAATTCATTTAACTGTTTTCTCCTTTTTTGTGGATTGTTTGATTTTGCGATTCCTACCTCCAGTTCATAAAGAGTAATTGATGGAATTGCAATTTCCTTAGGAGGTTTTGACAAGAGTACTTCTGAGACATTGCCAAGATTTTTAAAAAAATAAATTAATGTATTAGTATCCAGAAGATACACTTTTAAAAGTCCTCCCGCTTGATATCGACACCTTGTGTAGACCGGATTTCATCCAAAGAGGGAAAGTCGTTTTTCCAGCTGCCAGCTAATTCTGTGATATTTTGAGGCCATTCGGTAGATACCTTTTCATTTATAATAGCTGCAACCCATTTGCTGACAGATTTTTTACTGGCTTTAGCTGCTTTTTTTAATTTGTTCTCCATTTCATTATCGAGATAAATAGTTACCTGTCCCATGGAAGCACCTCGTTCTTGAATTAATCTGAAAGTATAAGTGTAATTATAATTGCGATGAGTGTATTGTCAAGTGGAGTTCCAAGGCAGTATACATAGTTTACGCTCGTTTCAACCTTCATTGAAACGCACCGGGGGCAGAAACTCAGCTTAATCTTGGGTACTTTTTTCCACCCCGTGCAGCATTTCAGCATAGGTGATAGAACTCACACACAGCAAACCGGAATGGAGATAGAGCACTAACAGGCCTTTTCTTTATCACGTAGGTAACAATAGGGTGAATGGCGGGATCGCAGAAATTGAACAAAACTGAGGTTCGATGGTAATCAGGTAAAAAAATTGCCAGGGCAACTTTCCGTAAAGACAGCAGAGTTAACATCCGCCTTCCCAAGAGAGATGTTACGGCAATACAGGTTAAAGCTGTGGCAGGAAAA
>JAOZLM010000372.1 GCA_029934815.1 Desulfocapsa sp.
AATAACGGCTGCCTGATATCACTCATCGGCAGTCACTACTGGCTTATGATTCTGGCACCTTGTGCCACTCTTGCGCCTACATAGTGCTGAGCGAATTGTAAGTATTCCCTGCCGCCATTCGTTCTTCTTTGTATTGATCGATATACAGTAGCCAGAATTT
The DNA here is from genome assembly GCA_029934815.1 of Desulfocapsa sp. Taxonomy (GTDB): domain Bacteria; phylum Desulfobacterota; class Desulfobulbia; order Desulfobulbales; family Desulfocapsaceae; genus Desulfocapsa. The sequence continues at coordinate 161 of JAOZLM010000372.1, forward strand.
TAACGATGAAGATATTGATTATTGTCTTCAAGATTTTATTTTCAAATAGTTGAGCCTCAATTTCTCTATGGGTCTGAAAAGAGTACGAGTCTCATTCTCTTTCCAATATTGCCATCAAGAAGGAAACAAAAACAGTGCTGAATGTAAACGAACGCCTTGTCACCATCGAAGCAACACTACTTATTCAAAAAGGACAAATTGAAATATTACTCGGGTTGATCTCTTCCAGGATAGGAAAAGACGAGTTGATGAAATATTTGAAATTTATTGTCGAGTCTCCTGACTTTGGAGACAGTGCGAAGATTTCTGCCCAAGAGATGATGATTCACCAGGATAAACTGTGGACCAGCGAGCTGTCATCTGGACAAAAGCAATAATGTCACATCAGATTTGAGACTGAGACTCCAAGATTCATAATACTCGATTAAATTGAATGAAACAGAAAAGAAAACCAATGACAGCTCTTGTGGACGCGTCATCGGCCATTATTCTCTGTAAAGCCAACCTACACCTCATTGTTTCTGAAATGTATAACGTGGTAATGTCCAAATCAGTTTACGATGAAATTACAGGCAATTTTTATCCTGGCGCAGAAGAATATCAGCAACTATTGGCCGACAATAGAGTCACCATACAAGCACCTCTTACTACCACCCATAGACCGATCTCCCATGGCTTACATAACCTTGGACAGGGTGAGCATGATATTATTCAGTTATATTATGCCGGATATGGTGATTTTATTATGACTGATGATGGGGCTGCCGCCAGGTATTGCAAACGTGAGCAGGTTCGTTTCATAAATTCCTTGCTGATTCCAATGATAATAAAATGTACTGGAAAACAAAGTGATGCTTATTGTCGGGCAGCATTCAATAAAGTTATGAATACTGGCAGGTATTCCCGCTGGGTCATTAACTTTGCTGAAAAATGTAAAAGAGAAGAACTGTCTTTTTTTCTTCCATGAAGAAGTTGATAGATTTCCTTTCGACCGGAACTGTCCAATCTGACCTTTTCTCGAAGAAGATTGAAGTACTGTTTGTTCGACAACGCTTGAGCTTATCCCATACAATCTTTACCTTATATAGGTGGTAATACCTGCCGACACAACGATTTTGGCATGTTGTCTGGATAACGCTAGGCTTGTAATTTACAAGCTTATCTTTGAATCTGCTGAGATAGCAATACGAACCGTTATGCACACGAATGGAATATATTTCAATTGGTCAACTGATAGTCAGTTAATTTAAGAAATCATGTTCATTACTTATCGAGGACCGAAACAATCAATCGGCATATCCAGACGTTTTTAACCTTTGCAATGATTTTGGTCATCCTGTTTTTGGGCCTCAGACCAAAATCAATCTCTACAGGAAATGATGTCCAGTGCCTTCCTGACAAACATGCCTTAAGCTTCCGGCAATCCGGCATCGCTTATATTGATGATCTCAAGACTTTTCACAGCTCAAACGATTCTGGTGAATTCACTATCGAATTGAGGGTAGCGGCACAAAATATTGAAAAAAGCGGGTTCCGCCCGATTCTGATGATCCATGATGGGTCTGACTACGACCAACTCACGATCTGGCAATGGGGGCCATCAATCATTGCCATGAATGGTGAGGATTACGACTATACAAAAAGAAAGCCCAGGGTTTCAATAAAGGATATCCTGACTCTAGGGGAAATTGTTAATATCTCAATTACTTCAAGTAATCGCTCTACAAGACTCTATATCGATGGTCAATTATCGGTGGAGGATCAGACATGGCAGATATCGATGCCTGGCAATGGAAGAAAAAGGCGCCTGATTCTTGGTAATTCAGTCTATGCAAAGCATGGTTGGGAGGGTTCGATCTATTCCCTGGCAATTCATGCAAGGGCACTTTCGGAAGCAGAGGTTCGCCAGACACATCAATGGCAGTCACCAGACATGCTACATCATAACATTAACCCAGATGAGACATACCTTCGCTACACATTTACCGAGTGCAATGGCCTGAGCATGGATGACCAGTATGGGTTAGATACTCCCTTACTCATACCTGAGCGGATAGTCATGCTCAAAAAGAGTTTTTTGATCACGCCATGGCATAGTTTCAGCTTGAGTAGGTCTTTTTTTGTCGATGTATTTCTTAACCTCTTTGGTTTTATGCCGCTCGGAGCTTTACTTTACTGCCGTTTCTCGCAAGCCTTTGCAGGTTCTGATCGCAGTGCACGAGCCATTACATTTTTGAGCTGTTTTTTGATCAGCTTCACCATTGAGATCTGCCAGGCATGGCAACCGACCCGAACCTCAAGCTTACTGGATCTACTTTTAAATTCCCTTGGCGGCTACCTAGGGATACTTCTCGTAAGCACCTACTTCAAACACAAAAAGGATAGTTCTACTTGTACTGTTTCAAACTAAGTTTTAGCTTCGTCTTACCAATCCTAATTTCTCGCCAACTTATGCCGATGAGAGCTTCCTACAGTTCGTCTAC
>JAOZLM010000373.1 GCA_029934815.1 Desulfocapsa sp.
TTACTCGCGAAAAGGATATGGTCCTGACAGCCACATATAAGAGTACGTTTCTTATGCGCCTTGATTTCGATGATGGAACTGTCAGCTGGCAATATTTTCAAAGTGGAATGTAGTCAGCTGCCAGTATCAGTAATTGTCCCCATCCCACATGCTGGTTTCAAAACGCAGTACCTTGTTTCTTCCTGTGTCTTTTGCCTGATACAATGCAATATCAGCATGTTTCACGCATTCCCAGAAACCTTCACCGTCCACTGGATAAATTGAGACACCAATACTCAGGGTTTTACGAATACTGATACTTTCCACACGGAAAAGCTGTTCTTCCACTGCCATTCGTATTTTTTCTGCAACTTCGGTTGCTTTTTCCATCTCGCAATCTGTCAGAAGGATCAGGAACTCTTCACCTCCATAACGAATAACGATATCATATTGTGATCACTCTCAAACAGGTGCAGATCAAGGATTAATTCTTTTTTCCCCTCGCTTTACAGTAGCATTGCAACTTCCAGATAAGATAAAACAGGAGTTACGGTCAGGGCAACAAGCAAGGGTCCTGCTAGCGGGAACTTCAAGAAGTCCAGCCACAATTCTCTGGAAAAATATTCGTGGCTGGTTTCTCCATCGACAGAATCCTCAATAATTATCTTTACTTTGCTTACTTCCCATGGCCAGGTTACTTGCGCTGTTTTGCTTAGTCATCGTATGTTTTAGGTTTTAACGAGTTTGTCAGGATTGATAAACTCGTTAAAACCTAAAATTTGGATGGCTAAGTATTTTTCCCCCTCAAGGAGGGACTAAAAAGAGTGCCCTTTGTTCAGGTGAAAAAAAAACTTCATATTCGAAGTGACGAAGAAAGATGAAGGGTTTTTACGACGCCATCAGGATTGGTGTCACAAACGGTAGTATGAGTTACCTTATAGTTGCTATTGCTGGTGACGTCGTTGGTGGATGACTTCGACAGCGTTAGGGAAAACAATTCTGATAACATATCCAAGGGCTACAAAGGAATATCTTCTGAAAATGGAGTTATTCCTGATTCTTTCTAAACTTTGATAAAAGGCTGAACCCACCCGGTTTGTAATCTTTGGGCAGATAGTCTTCCGGAATATTTAGTGCATTCCTTGTACCTGATGTAGCCAGCGTCGATACGAGTGCTCATCACGATAGTACATCGGCTCCTGTGGCAGGTACCTCAACCCTTGATTCGAATCTGGTGGATACTCCCGATGATCAGTAATGATGCATGGTGTAAATGTTGCGTTGACACTCCCCATTATCGTGATATATTGAAGTACAACTTCGAATTATCACGACTTGGGGCACAATGAAAAAACGAAAACTGAATCTACCACTGGCACAACAAGAGACATTCTTTTTGTGGGGGCCTCGACAGACAGGAAAGTCTACATTGCTGAAAAGCACTTATCCTGATGCTGTATGGATAGACTTGTTAAAGGCAGAAGAATTTCGTCGTTATTTGAATAATCCTGAGTTACTTCGCCAGGAATTACCTCGTGAAGGGGAAATGCCCTTTGTTGTGATAGACGAAGTACAAAAGCTCCCGGGGCTCCTGGATGAGGTGCACTGGCTTCATGAAAACCGCCATGTTCATTTTGCTCTTTGTGGATCAAGTGCCAGAAAGGTAAAACGTGGGCATGCGAATTTACTTGGCGGCAGAGCGATACGTTACGAGTTGTTTGGTTTTGTTGCAGGAGAGTTCCTACCAGAATTTGACTTGGACAGATTTATTAATCATGGCTATCTGCCAAGGATATATCTGTCAAAACAACCTCGCAGGTTGCTGAATGCATACGTTGCTAATTATTTAAAAGAAGAAATTGCTGCTGAAGGTCTGGTTCGTAACTTACCTGTATTTTCTGATTTTTTAAATATGGCAGCGTTATCAGATACTGAACCTGTAAACTTTTCGACAATTGCCCGTGATTGCGGGGTTTCCAGTAAAACGATTAAGGAGTATTTTCAGATTCTGGAAGACACCTTACTTGGCAGGTGGCTTGTCAGCTATCGGAAACGACCGAAACGGCGGGTGGCTGCAGCTGCAAAATTTTATTTCTCCGATGTTGGGGTGGTTAATTTTCTGGCAAAGAGAGGAACTCTTGAGCGGGGTGGTGAACTCTATGGAAAGGCCTTTGAGAATTGGTGTTTCCACGAGCTTACAGCCTGTAATATGTATAGTGAAGCATATGCTGAATTATCGTATTGGCGTTTAACCAGTGGAGCAGAAGTTGACTTTATCATAAATGATATGGAAGTCGCTATTGAAGCCAAAGCATCACAAAAAATTAACGCGAAACATCTGAAAGGCCTGAGGAACTTAAAGATTGATCATCCATCTGTAAAACGAAGGATAATCGTCTGCCTTGAAGAGAAATATAGAGAAACAGATGATGGTATTGAGGTTATTCCGGCAAGGGATTTTGTGGAAATGTTATGGTGTGGTGAGATCTTGTCGTTGCCAGAAGAAATAATGCAACATTGCTGACTCTGGATCAAAATTTGCTTCAAACTGCCAGGAAATGCTCGGTAGAGGTTGTTGTCCGAATTTTCTCTTGCAGGAGGAATTGACAGCCACATATAAGAGTACGTTTCTTATGCGCCTTGATTTCGATGATGGAAC
>JAOZLM010000374.1 GCA_029934815.1 Desulfocapsa sp.
CAACAGGCCGTGACAATAACTTACTGATTAACACGGCTGCAACAACACCGAAACCGACCATAAGAGCAGTAATTACTGAAATGGTTCGAATGGTATTGGCATAGGCAGCACTCATAAAGGTTCGATTAAAAGTAAGAACACTGTAACCAACTGTCAGATCCTCAAAAGTAATACTACTGGCATATGAACTAAGATCGGTCTGCTCCTTCTCACCGACTGACCACTGCAAAGGCTGACTGGAAAGAAGAGTGGCTGGATTCTGTTTTGGAATAATACCGATTGTGGAAAGGACTGCTGACTGATCGGAAAAAATGGCAACGCCTTCTATCCCTTCGTTGTATGCCAGATTGGCAGTGAGCTGACTCACGGACTGGATGTCTCCGGCAAGGACAGGTTCCACAGCTGCAGTAGACAGCTGAGCACCCAAAGCGGCCGCATAAGCGTTTGCCTGCTGATCAAACACATGGCTCTGATTACCAAGGATAAAGAGACTAAGCAAGCCCATACCGACTATGATGACAGCCGTGAGAACAAACGCCAGCTTAACGGCGATAGATCTGGAAATAGCCTTTGAAAGGAAAAAGGGCAGCAATTGTTTTCTGCTGGATGGTGGTACTTTTTTTTCCAAAACCATTGAATATCAAACGCATGTACCACAATGGTATTTCATGCGGGAACCTGTATGTATTATTTAAAATGGAGTGCTGCTGAATAGTTCGCTCTCGCCAAAAGTTACATTTTGAACTATAATTTGTAACCGTTCACCGGAAGCGCTGATTTACGGTAATCCCTAATCTGTAAACGTTTACTATAATTTCATTCGAAATGAAGATCAAAATATAAGCAACAGCAAAAGATCTCAAATTCCATTCTATAAAATTTACCATATGAAAGAATAACAAACAAACTGAAGATATCAAAGCCATAACATGAAATTCAATACAATTTCAGTAAATTCCGAATAAAAAAACAATACAACTCACTCAAAAACCTGCCATGCAACAACTATCCTACAAAAATCACATATATCAAACTCCGGCGGATGCTAGCTCTTTTTTCGGAAAGCTGTTTCCTTCCTTTTCCTTTTACACAAATTTTCTCGCCACCATATACTTTTCCGCCAGAAAGGCACAGAAAGACGAATATGACGACGAGGCCTGGCGACTATCGAGTTACAAGATACTCAAAGCTCTGGAGCGGACTGGCCTGCAGATATCGATAAGCGGTATAGAACACCTGCAGAATCTTAAGTCGCCTTGTGTAATCATTGGCAACCACGTCAGTATGATGGATACTGTTGTTTTGCCGGCAATTGTTGCTCAGGAAATCCCCATGACCTTCATTATCAAAGAAAGTCTAATGGAATATCCGGTCTTCAAACATGTGATGCGCTCCCGTAATCCTATTGCTTTGAGCAGGACTAATGCACGACAAGACTTGAAAAAAGTGATGCTCGAAGGAAAAAAACGCCTGGAAGAAGGAATATCAGTCTCTGTCTTTCCCCAAACCACCAGGGGAACAGACTTTAACCCCAGACAGTTTAACAGTATCGGGGTAAAACTGGCTCAACGGGCAGGAGTCCCAGTGATTCCACTGGCACTGAAAACTGATGCATGGACCAACGGTAAACTGATTAAGGATCTTGGTCGGATTCATCCGGAAATAAAAGCACACTTTGCTTTTGATGCACCGCTCACAGTCGAAGGCAAGGGGCGTGAAGAACATCAGCAGGTGATTGAGTTTATCAGTGGCAAGCTTAAAAGTTGGGAATAGACTCAAATGCGTCAGCTGTAATCCAACCACTACGCCCTGTTTCATCCTCAACCAGAAAAAAGTTTCCGTGTTCTTTTCCCATGTGCAGCACTCTTCCTTCCTGAATGGTACCAATGGAAGCAGCAGACGCAAAGGGTGACACCCGCAATCGCGCATCCTCCACCACAACGACTCCATCATGCCAGTGCTGATACCTGCCCACTGCAGCAAAAATTGATACTGTTGTCACAAGCAGACAAGTAGTGGCTGCAACAAAACGCGGAATCCGCTTCAGACCGACTGAAGCAGGAAGGAGCAAAACAGCAGCAAACAACACAAAAGCCGTTACTGCCAGTCCAGTCCACTGATTCAAGCCCAAAAAAGTCACAAAGCTCTGGGCAAAAGACTTTTCCTCCTGAAAAAGCCCCTGCTCTTTACGAAGCAGTTCCAAATTCCCACGAATATCTGAATCTCCCGGCGTCAGACGAAGTGCACGTTCATAATTAAGAATAGCCTTGCCACTTTGCCCATCCTGAGCATAGCTGTTTGCAAGGTTATAGAGAAGCGGAGCTGACATCCCGGTCCGGATCAGGGATTCAAATTCTTCAATAGCTGTCTTGTAATCACCCATGCTGTACGCTGAACCTGCATGCTGAAACTGATCTAATTTGTCCCTGTTTTCGCCAGCCCAAACGATCTGACTTATGCACAGCAGGAAGAAACAGACCCAACAGGTAAGCGTTAGACTCCGAGGGGGTATAAGTACCTTATCAGTATATTTTCTTTGAAAAAACCAAGAAAACATACTGCAATGTACTAACTTCTTACAGCAAACATTCATCTCAAACCTTCCAATTCCTGTTTTAAATCTTCAGCAAACTTCTC
>JAOZLM010000087.1:0-5307 GCA_029934815.1 Desulfocapsa sp.
ATCTGAAAACCTGAACTAAAATCACTATGGTCACCTTAGGATTTGCCATTCTCATTGCCACCGGTCTGCTGGTGGCCAAAATATGTCAGCGTTTTCGCCTGCCTTCCGTAACGGGATATATTCTGGCAGGTGTGTTATTGGGGCCAAGCGGCTTCAACCTCATTAACAGCCATTCTGTTGGTTCCAACCTTGATCATTTTACCAATATTGCCCTTGTTCTTATTTCCTTTGGTATTGGTGAGCATGTTGAACTGAAAAAACTGCGTCGCTATTTGCATACCGTTGCCGTGATTTCTATTTGCGAGGCAATAGGTGCATTTGTATGTGTTTTTGGGGCGATCTTTTGCACCATGCATTTTGCTGATATCACAGTGGAAGGCTGGCAACTGCAAAATTATATTGCACTTTCATTACTTCTTGCGGCAGTGGGCCTGGCCACTGCACCTGCTGCAACATTACTTGTTGTTCGTGAGTTGAAGGCTTCCGGACCATTTACCACAAATCTCCTTGCTATTGTAGCGATTGATAATGGTCTGGCAATTATGATTTTTGGTTTTGTGATTGCTTTTGAACAGCAAATTACAGGAGGTGCGGGAGATCCTTTCTATCTGATTTTTCTGTATGGATTTCTCTCCATTGCTCAGTCTCTGCTGCTTGGGATTGTGACTGGATTTATCCTTGATCTGGTTTTGAAGAAACTGAAGAGCAAGGAAGAGCGAATGACTGGAGGCCTTGCCCTGCTTTTGTTGTGCAGTGAGGCCGCTACCTTTCTTGGTTTATCTTCATTACTTGCCGGTATGGCAGTTGGTTTTGTTCTTGTGAACAGGGCCGAGCGTGATGTTCGTCTTTTTCGGGCGCTGAATAATTTTGAGCCACCCATCTATGTACTGTTTTTCACCCTTGCAGGAACACATCTGGATTTTATGGCACTGGGATCGGCGGGTGTGCTTGGTTTTATCTATTTCCTTGCCAGGATCAGCGGGAAAATAACCGGTGTGGCAGTGGGGTCAAAAATTGCCGGAGCACCGAAAACTATAGGACGCTACCTGGGGATTGGTCTTGTTCCCCAGGCCGGTGTTGCCATTGGTTTGATTTTTTTGATTGCTGCAGATCCAGCTTTAGGAGCTTATTCCACCATAATAACGCCCATTGTTCTGACCGGTGTCTTTCTTTCTGAGCTTGTGGGGCCGGTAACAGTACGCTTTGCGGTGCAACAGGTCGGAGAAGCTCATGGCTTGAATCAGGAGGATGGCAATGGTGCAAATGGAGTGTTGAATCCTGCTGCTGATAAACATCTCAGATCCCCGCAGGGAATTGGAATACCTCCATGGACCTGGACTAAACTTAGTCCGCAAATCCCCTCAAATGGTGTCGTTGCTTTTGGAGGTTCTCATGTGGCAACAGCAGCCGGGCTGGCTCGTTTTGCAACTATTTTTGCTGATCATCAAAAGTGTCTGCCCATGGCAATACAAGTGGTAGAGCCGGGGGTTGAGCAAAAAACAGACTATTTTTCCAGAGAATTAAAGGAAGTGACCAGTATGGGGTACCCCCTGGTGACTGAGGTAATTCCTGACAAATCTGTAGCCAGTGGGATTGTGGCAGCTGTTGAGTATAATGATGCAAAAATGGTGGTTCTCGGAGCGCCGCTGTATGGTGTTGTAGATAATTTTCAAAACATACTTGAAAATGTGGCAAGACATGTTCTCTGCCCGGTGGTTTTAGTGCGGTTTTTTGGACTATTGCATACGGAACGGATACTGGTGCCACTGGTAAGCCTTGATGATTTAAGAGAAGTCTACCCGGTAATTGTGGCACTTGATGGAATAGGAGAGCATGAGATTGAGTTGCTGTATCTTTTTTCTTCAGAAGAAGCGGAAACTGTTTTGGCAAAAAAGGAAGAAGAATTGACTGGCTGGCTGGCGGAGCAACAGGAAAAAGTTGATGTGGAAATCAATGTAATAAGCACAGATGCAAGGTTGCAGGCGATTCAGGAAGCTGCTGAATCTGTTGATCTGGTGGTGATGGGTGCATCCAGAAAGAATGCCTTAAAGAAGTTTTTCTTTGGCTCTTTGGCAGATGCTGTTGTGGCGAAAGTTCAGAAGAATATGTTGATTGTTTATATGCCTGATGTCTTACTGGAGCATTAATTTCCAGTAAGGTATGAAAATACTTGTCTAAGTTGTTGTGTTAAGGGTAAGGTACCAATACTAATATTGTTATGGAATCGCAATATCTCTTCATTTGGAAAAGAAGGTTCCTGTCTGCAGCCCAAATATAATTGCAATGTACACACACTATTTCGGATTAAAAGAAAAACCCTTCTCAATTGCTCCGGATATAAGCTTTCTTTATATGAGTGAGCAGCACAGGGAAGCTCTAAACCATTTATTGCATGGGATAAGGAGTGATGAATGCTTCACTTTACTTACCGGTAATGTGGGTATGGGGAAAAGTTCAGTGTGTCGTTGTCTGCTGAACCAACTTCCCGAAAGGACTGATGTTGCTGTTGTTGCAAACCCATGTGTCAGTGTTCATGAATTGCTGTCCACTATCTGTATAGAATTTGGTGTTAAAGTGGATGGTGAGGGTGACGAAGAACAGTCATATCTCGATGCTCTGAATAACTTTTTGATTGATGCGCATGGCGATGGCAGAATTGTGGCGCTTATTGTTGATGAGGCACAGAATACAAGCCTTGACCAGCTAGAGCAGCTCTGCTCCCTTGCCACTTTGAAAGCTGAAGAGAAACAACTCTTAAAAATTATACTCATCGGGCAGACGGAGTTGAGTGAGATCCTGAATCAGCAGGGCGCCTCGCAGATCAGTAAATATATAACCTCAAGATATCATCTGCTACCACTGGATCGCGAAAATTGTGCAGCCTATGTAATGCATCGATTGGCCGTTGCTGGCGCAAAAGAAAAAATTTTTTCCAAAGCGGCACTAAACAGAGTATTTGAACTCAGTCACGGTATCCCCCGTTTTGTCGATGTGCTATGTGATGAAGCTATGCAAATCACGAGGTCACTTGAAAAATATCTGGTGACAGGTACTGATGTTGATACTGCCGCAGAAAAGGTACTTGGTAATGTCGTTGAACAAAAGATCGAAGTTACCAGAAAACAGTTATGGACAAAAGTACTCTGCGGGCTGCTTCTCTTTCTGGTGGGAGGTGGTGCACTTTCCTGGTATTTTAGTCAGCAGAATGCAATCGATTTGTCCGGGAAACCGCTAACTGCTGTTGTTCCTCCTCCAAAGGTTGTGAAGGAGCGTGTAACTCCTGTGGCAGTTGAAATCGAGATTGTTGAAAAAACAGAAGAAACATCTCCCAAACAAATCGGATCAACTATTCGCATTGTGCCCCTTGAGATAACAGAATGATACAGGTAGTTTCCCTTTGAAATCATTGCTCGACTCGTTTTTCCTGTGGTTTGGCAAACAAGCCCAGTTTACGCAATTTTTAAGTATTGGTATGTGGGCCTTTCTTTGTGGTGTTCTCCTCAGTACCTTTCTCCTCTGGCTATTCTTTCGATTTTTACAAGATGCAAGTCGCAGACAAATCGGGCAACTTGCTTTGAAAAATAAAACTCTTGTGGATGAAATAGAACAGGCAAGGGAAAAAGAATCTGAGCAACGAAGCCAAATCAGTAAGATTCGAACACAGCTTGAGCAGGAAAAATTGCATAGCAAAGAGAAGCTGTTGCTTCTTGATCAGGCAAAAGAACAGTTGCGCCTCCAGTTTGCAGAACTGGCTTCCGGAATTCTTGATGAAAAGAGCAGTCATTTCGGGAAAGAGAGTCAGGAAAAAATGGAAACCCTACTGGCGCCCTTTCAGGAGCAACTCTCTTCTTTTCGTAAACAGGTAGATACTATTCACCACGCAGAAACCAGAGATCGATCTGCTCTGCAACGTGAAATAACGACATTGCGAGACGTAAATCAGCAAATGAGCCAGGAGGCTGTAAACCTGACTCGCGCCTTAAAGGGCGATAAACGCATCCAGGGGAGTTGGGGAGAGCTTGTGCTGGAACGGGTTCTTGAGCAATCGGCTCTTCGGAAAGGTGTTGAATATGAAACGCAGATGTCATTCAGAGATGGAGATAATCGAATCCAGCGCCCGGATGTGATTGTTCATCTTCCTGAAGAGCGTGATGTTATTATAGACTCCAAGGTTTCCCTGATTGCCTGGGAAGAGTATGTGAACTGCGAAGAAAAAGCACAGCAGCAGAGCTACTTACAATCCCACGTAAAAGCTATTCGGGACCATGTAAAGCTCCTTGGAGCGAAAGATTATACCGCAATTCCAGAAATAAGATCCCTTGATTTTGTCCTTATGTTTATGCCCGTTGAAGCAGCATTTGTTGCAGCTTTTCAGACAGATGACACTCTTTTCCAGGACGCAGTGAGTAATAAAATCATTCTTGTTAGCCCCACAACCCTGTTAACCAGCCTCCGTACCATTGAAAGTATATGGTCCTACGAAAAACAGAGTCAGAATGCCAGGGAAATAGCCAGACAGGCCGCTGCTCTATACGATAAGTTCTGCGCCTTTACTGAGGACATGGAACGTATGGGGAAACAACTCAGTGCCTTACAGAACAGTTACGACAGTTCTCTGCTGCGCCTTAGCCGGGGGCGAGGAAATCTTATTTCCAGGGTTGAAAATTTCCCGCAGATGGGGGTAAAAGTGAAGAAAACAATACCCGCTTCCATACGATCAGAGACGGATCTGTAATAAAAAATAACAATTATCATTATTAGCTCTTTACAAATGCCAGGCTAATGTACATAATGTGGGGAGAAAACAATGAATATCTCATTTATCACCTCTAATACATTCAGCTTGTGGAGAAAAATATGTGTCAGGAAGTTAAAAAACAATGCAGTTGCGGTCAAAGTCATGCCCAGTTTCATTTACGTGATAATGTAATGGGACAGGAAGTTATCGATCGCCTGTTCTGTCCATCATGTTCAGCAGAAATGGAATTTGATTCTGAAACGATGGTGAAAGATAACAACTGGGTTATTCAATACGATATGGATCTTGCACGAATGTTTGCCGTTACCACATTATCTATGGATGCATCCCATGTAAATCCTGAATTGATTTTTGATGAAGGCTACGTTACCTGGCGTGAAATGTATCCTGGTGAAACAGAAGATATTACCGAAGAACGAAACAAAATTATTGCTTTGAAAGATAGTGACCCCAAAGAGTATTTAACAGCCATTAATTCCTGGGCAGTTGAACGGATTCAACGCCTTAAGGATGATGGGTGGCGAAAGGCTGTTCAGGCCTGTTAGGGG
>JAOZLM010000087.1:5407-8721 GCA_029934815.1 Desulfocapsa sp.
CTGGGAGTCGGACTCTGCTCATCTGCAACTGCCTCAGGAGATCAGAAGGCTGAAAATGAACTGTTGCAGTTTATGACACAACGAAAAGGTGACTATAGTCAGATGGTTGAGAAGCGGGTCGTACGGTTTCTAATGCCATTTAATAAAACATTCTTCTACCTTGACGGTGCTGAAAAGCGTGGACTCTCCTATGATACCGCAATGCGCTTTGAGAAGTTTGTTAACGACCAATTGAAGAAAAAACATTTGAAAGTCCACGTTGTCATTATTCCAACGGAACGCAGCAACTTGTTTTCACGTGTTACCGAAGGATATGGTGATATTGCTGTTGGAAATCTAACCATTACTGATGAAAGAAAAAAGCTGGTCGATTTCTCAGATCCTTTTTTGAAAAATGTAGAGGAAGTAGTTGTCACACAGAAATCTGTGCCGGATTTGAAAAGCGCCATGGAGCTTGCCGGCAAAGAGATCTACGTTACAAAAAGCAGCAGTTATTATGAGAGTCTTTTAAAGCTGAATGAAGCGCTCATCGCCACTGGAAAAAAGCCGGTGAAAATAACCCTGGCAGACGAGCACCTTGAAGATGCAGATTTGCTGGAAATACTAGCTGCCGGTGCGGTTCCCATGCTGGTTGTCGATAAACACAAGGCAGACTTCTGGGTAACCATACTCGACAATATTAAGATCCATCCGGAAGCTTCTGTTCATTCTGGTGGTCAGATTGCGTGGGCTTACAGGAAGAATAGCCCGGAGCTGCAGGAAATAGTAAATGCCTTTGTGAAAGTGAACAAGAAAGGCACGTTACTTGGCAATATGGCTTTCAAAAAATATTTGAAGAACAATGAATATATAAAAAATCCAGCTACTGCTGAAGGGAAAAAGCGGCTGCAGGAGATACTTCAGTTTTTTAAAGTTTACGGGAAACAGTATGATTTCCCATACCTGATTCTTACAGCTCTGGCTTATCAGGAGTCACGTCTGGATCAAAATGCCAAAAGCCACGTTGGGGCAATTGGTGTTATGCAGATGCTGCCCTCAACCGCCAAAGATAAGAATGTAAATATTCCCGATATTCAGAAGGTGGAAGCAAACATTCATGCCGGGAGTAAGTATTTACGGTTTTTAGCAGATCGCTATTTTTCTGATCCCGGTATTGAAAAACTGGACAAAGGCCTCTTTGCCTTTGCTGCATATAACGCAGGCCCTGCCAAAGTTGCAAGATTACGTAAGGAGGCGAAAGAGATGGGGCTTGATCCAAATATCTGGTTTCATAACGTGGAAGTGGTCGCAGCCAAACGAATTGGTCGGGAGACCGTTCAGTATGTAAGCAATATCTTCAAATATTATGTGATTTATTCACTTATGGAATCACAGGGAAAAATTTAGGCTGAGAAACTCTGCTGTTGAGCAACCAGAATAGCAAGTTCTGCTCTTGATTCGGAATTCATCTCTTTCCCCTGTTCTTTGCACCAGGCAGGAAATGTTTCCGGATCAATAAAGACTTTTATGACCACATCACCACTTTCCTCAGCTTTGATTTTCATCTCGTCTGCCCGACCTTTCCAGTCTTCATAGCTTGGAGGGAGTCGGTGGCTGTCGGGAAAAAGTTCCATCAGCGTATCCCAGTCTTCTTCTTTATACCAGACCATGGCCTGAATGCCCGGTGCCTGATTGTCACTGTTGTTCTGTTCTGTCATTGTAAACCTGCTTCTTTAAAATATCGCATGGCACCGGGATGCATTGGTGCGGAAAGGCCTGTCAGCATATTCTCTTTTGTAATACTACTATAGGCCGGATGAAGTTTTTTGAAATCATCAAAATTTTCGAAAACTGCCTTGGTCAGTGAATAAACAACGTCATCAGGTACCGCAGCTGATGTCACCAGAGTGGCTTTCACACCAATACTTTGGATGTCTTTTTCATTCACTGCACCAGGATAGAGCTTTATGGGAATTGAAGCTTCGGTATAATATGGGAACTTATCCAGTAGCTTTTCAACATGTGTGATATTAGCAATAAGTACTTTACGTGCGCCGGAAGTTGCCTCCTTGATTGCCCCTGATGGATGACCAACTGTGTAGAAGAAGGCGTCAATTTGTTTATCCTGTAGCATTCCGGGTGCATCGATAGCTCTGAACGACTCGGCGTTAAGATCTTTTTGGTAATCAATTCCTGCTGCAGTGAGAGCGTCAATTGCGTTTTGCCGCTGACCGGAACCGGGATTGCCAATATTGACATGCTTTCCTTTAAGATCCCGAATATTTTTAATTCCTGAATCTGCTGCGGCAATTAGGGTGACAGCTTCAGGATGAATAGAGAATACCGCACGAAGTGTTGTTTGAGGGCCACGATCTTCCCATTCTGCAAGGCCGTTGACGGCCTGAAACTGCCGATCTGACTGTACAAGTCCAAACTCAATTTTCCCTGCTACTATGGCATCAATGTTAAAGACAGAACCACCGGTGGACTCAACAACTGCACGGATATTATGTTCTTTTTTTGTCCTGTTAACCATTTTGGCTATGGCACCACCTGTCGGGTAGTAAACGCCAGTGATCCCGCCTGTCCCAATGGTAACAAAGGTGGATCTTGGCTGGGCAGAAACAACAGTAAACGTCAGCCCAATAATAGCCAATACCAGGAAAAATGATAGCTTCCTCATTCAGAACTCCATGCTGATTTGTGAGAAGAGATGTGTGTTTTTATAGCAAATAGCAAGGCTAGTCTAGCCGGAATTAGGAATATATTCCACTAGAATTCCATGACTTTCTTTTCGTATTCGGAAGTGCTATTCTGGCAGGAGTAATGATTGAATAAAGGAATGATATTTCAGTGAAGTTTGTGAGGAGTGATGAAAACATTTGTAACAAACGCTGCGGTTTTGCTTTTATTGGTCTTGTTGGCAGGTGCATTGCACTCTGCTTATGCTGCACATCCGGCACAATTAATGCTGGCATCAGGAAACGGGCAGGAGGTTGAAACAGCTACAGCTGAAGGACAAGGTTTCTCAGCTGAAAAGCAAAAAACGGAGTTATCCGGTGGGGAAGCCGCTTTTCTTGGTGGCTTTTCTATTGCCGGTACGCAGGTTATTCTTGAACAGTTTCTGCAAGTCCTTTACTGGCGTCTTGATATTTTGCTCACCGCTAATCTTGCAAAAGTACCCTTTGATCTGTCCGTTGCAATGGATCGTATCAGTCAGGGTAGAGGAGTTGCAGGGTTTATAAAGATGTTTCAGATGCTGCTGCTTGTTTTTACCCTTGCCTTTGGCGTTGAATATCTATTCCGTAAGCTGATCCTGAATCGTTTGCAGGGGA